>CBEVZO010000273.1:0-5734 GCA_965554365.1 uncultured Anaerolineae bacterium | reverse complement strand
GCCCGTTGTGATTCTTCACACCACCAACCTCAAACTACGACACCTCCGGCCCCGCTGCACGCACTTCCGGCGGACACTCTGGGGCAAACTTTTTGAAATTGTCGATGTAGCGCGTAGCAAGCTGGCGATACTTGCCCCAATACTCTTTTTCGCTCGGCCACGACTCTGACGGATACAGTACGCCCTCCGGCACACCGGAGCACGCTTTAGGCACTTCAAAACCGAACACCGGATCCTGATAATACTCCACATCCAGCAGTTCACCGGACAACGCCGCAGTGAGCAGCGCCCGCGTGTGGCGAATACTGATACGCTTGCCCACACCGTAAGGCCCGCCGACCCAACCGGTATTGAGCAGCCAGCAATTCACGCCGTAACGCTCGATCTTGCGCCGCAGTAGATCGGCGTAAAACATGGGGTGATGCACCATAAACGGCGCACCAAAACACGCGCTAAACGTGATCTCCGGTTCTTCACCGAGGCCCACTTCCGTACCGCCCACCTTCGACGTATAACCGGAGATGAAGTGGTAGATCGCCTGATCGGGCGTCAGACGCGCAATCGGCGGCATAACCCCCTGCGCGTCACACGTCAGCAAGATGATATTGCGCGGATGTCCCCCGCGCTTGTCCGGGATCGCGTTGTCGATGTACGCCAACGGATAGGATGCGCGCGTATTCTCGGTGATCTCGTCGTCATCCAGATCGATCAAGCGCGTGACCGGGTCGTAGACCACGTTTTCGAGGATCGTCCCAAAGCGATGTGTCGCCGCATAAATCTCCGGCTCGGCGGAAGACGAAAGCTGGATTACCTTCGCATAACAACCATTCTCGAAGTTGAACACACCATCATCGCTCCACCCATGCTCATCGTCACCGATCAACCCGCGTGAGGGATCAGCCGAAAGCGTGGTTTTCCCCGTGCCCGAAAGCCCGAAGAACAGTGCTACATCGTCTTCGTCTTCGCCCTGGTTAGCGGAGCAGTGCATCGTCACAACGCCTTCCAGCGGCAACAGATAGTTCATCACCGTGAAAATCGCCTTCTTAATCTCGCCACCGTAAGCTGAATCCGCGATAAGGCCAATCCGCTGCTCAAAGTTCAGCCCAATTAACGTGCTGGTACGCGAGCCGTCGATGCCCCCAACCGCCTTGAAGGAGGGCACAGCAATAATTGTAAACTCCGGCACATGCAGCCGGTATTCTTCGCGGCTCTCCGGCAGGATAAACATATTACGCGCAAAGAGGCTGTGCCAGGCGTATTCGGTCACAATCCGCACCGGCAACCGGTAATTCGGATCGGCCCCGGCGTAACAATCCTGCACAAACACGTCGCGCCCCTGCAAGTAACCCTGCATCCGCACGTAAAACTCATCGAACTTCGCCGCGCTGATCGGACGATTATATTCGCCCCACCAGATGTGTGCCTCGCTGTTCGGTTCGCGGACCACAACCTTGTCCTGCGCCGCGCGTGCGGTGTGCTTGCCGGAATCCACCAGCATCGTGCCCATACGGGTGATGCGCCCTTCGCCCCGAAACACAATTTCCTCGTACAACGCCTCGCTTGGCAGATTCCAATAGCTCTGGCGCAGATTCCCCATGCCATGATTACTCAACCCGTAATCGGCTTTGAGCGCGTGGGCCTGACCTTCAGCAGGGGTCTTGATGTTAAGTAAATTGTTGGTCATCGTCATCCCTCACCTAAAGCCAGTCACGAATCAGTTTGCGGTCGCCGATGTAGATTTCGTTGGGGGCGTTGGGGTCCAGCGCCCATTTCATGCGCTCAACGGCTTCAATAATCTCTTTGGTCGAGCCGGAGAAACTCAAGCGGATATACCCCTCCATCCCAAAGTCTGCACCGGGCACACCGACCACTAACGCCTTCTGCAATAAGAACCGCGCCAGCTTCATCGAATCCTCGCCATAGGCGCGGAAATCCGGCAGGATGTAGAATGTGCCGTCTGGCGGGATCACGCGCAAATCAGTAAAGGCGCGCAGTTCGTTCACGATCACGTCGCGGTTGTTCTGGATTTGCAACCGCAGGTTCTCGACCACGCTCTGCATCCCATTGAGCGCACCTTCGGCTGCCGCCTGCGAGACAGCAGAGGCGGAGGATGTCATTTGCGCCTGCACATTGGTCATCACTTCGACAATGCGCCGGGGGGCCACTGCCCATCCAATACGGAACCCGGTCATGCCATACAGCTTCGACACACCGTTGATTACGATCAAGCGCGAGTTTTCAATGTCCTTTGAGGTATACGCATACCCTGGCACGGCGCGCGTATCATTGAACGTCAGCCGGTGGTAAATGTCATCCATGATCAAGTAGATATCGCGACGTTCGCAGAAATCCACGATCTCAGCGATGAATTCCTCGCTGTAAACGACGCCCGACGGGTTATTGGGGCTATTGACGATGATCGCTTTGGTGTACGAACTCACCGCTTCCTCGATCTCTACCATCCGGTGATGGAACGTGCCGTCTTCCGGCTTGAGAACTACCGGGACGCCGTAGCACATCTTGACCATTTCGGGGTAGCTGACCCAGTGTGGAGCCAGGATGATCACTTCATCCTGCGGGTTGAGGATCGAGAACAACACGTTAAAGAGAGACTGCTTGGCTCCAGTGGAGACAATCACGTTTTCTGGCGCGGGCAGCCGACCGTAGAATTCCTCGGTGTAGCGGATAACAGCTTGCTTGAGCGACCGTGTACCGTCCACCGGCACATACTTCACGTCGCCCTGCCGCAGCTTAGCCGCCGAGCCTAACACAGCGGTGATTGGCGCTTTGTTCTTCGGTTCACCCACGCCCATATTGATCACCGGATCACCGCGATCACGCATAACCATCGCTTCTTCGTTGAGCTTCAGGGTCGGTGATTCTTTGATCGAACGGGCTAACTGGCTGATACTCATAGCAATACACTGGCCTCCTTAAAACTTTTCGGAGCAATTGACATAATATTATGCCGTGCTTTAGTGTCATGTGCTTGTCAAGAATGCACATGAGGTACTCATTGTAATCCCTGACACAGACAACGCGCACTACCAAACAGCACCAAAAACACTGTGACGCATCATGCAGTGAATGCGTCGCATCACGTGCTGCATAAACCAAGCATTTGCTCCCAAATCTCCACCGCCGCCTCAGCATACACATCGGCAGTAGGCCGTGCCGGAAGCTGGGCGGATAAATCCACCGGCGTGCCGACATGCACGCTCAGCTTTAGTGGCCGGGGAAACTTAGCCCCGCGCGGAAACGCATCATACGCGCCACGAATTCCCACCGGGACCACCACTGCATTACTGCGGTGCGCCAACTTCACAAATCCCGTTTTGAACGCCTGGAGTCTCCCGTCCGCGCTGCGCGTACCTTCCGGAGCCATGATGATCATGCGCCCCTGTTGCAACGCGCGCATCAGCTTCCGCACGACGTGCATATCATTGATGTCGCGATCCACCGGGATGACACCCGTTTGGCACAAAAACCACGCCAGCGCACGGTTTTCAAACAACTCCTTTTTCCCTGGCATAATCATCCGGCGCACCAATCCCACCCCCAGACACACACCGACCGCCGGCACATCCAAATGACTGGAATGGTTGAACACCACAATGATCGGGCGCTGCTCAGCTTTTAATGCCGCCAGCATCGCACGATCACGGTGGCAGGCTAAACGGAAATACAGCCGGTAAAACACGTTGCACACAATACTCAACATATGTAACAAAAGCACACTGGGCAGAGGCAATTTATCATCCTGCATCACGCGCATTCCTCCATACAAAACGTCACTTGACGAATAACGTCTTCAATTCTATGCTAAACAGACGTTTTTCTCACAACCTTATGGGATGTCCTATGTCCGATGCAATGCGTGAAAAGTTGGTGGCGCTGTACGGTACGGCGCATGGTACAGCAGCATACGCCCGCTTAAGACAAACTCTTGATGATTTCCGCGCACAACACCCTCACTTTGCAGCCCACGCTGACGATCCCGCAGCGCGTGTTTCTGAACGTGATGTGATGTTGATCACCTATAGCAATTCATTGCAAGCCACCGGTATGCCACCGTTACAAGCACTCTACCGCTTTCTGACCCAGCGACTCAACGGTGTGCTTTCAGCCGTACATATCTTACCGTTTTTTCCATTTTCGTCCGATGATGGGTTCTCGGTGATCGATTATATGGCGGTTGATCCCGCCCTGGGCACATGGACCGACATCCAGCAGCTAGGCCATGCGTTTAAGCTGATGTTCGACGCGGTGATCAACCACATTTCAGCGCACAGTGCATGGTTCCAGGGCTTCAAGGCCGGTGATCGCGCCTATCAAGATTTCTTCATCACAGTAAACCCCACGACAGACCTCTCCGCCGTCATGCGTCCGCGCAACCTGCCACTGTTGACCGCAGTGGACACCGCGTGGGGTGCAGAGCATGTCTGGACCACCTTCAGCGACGATCAGATCGACCTGAATTTCGCGCACCCCGATGTGCTACTGCGCATCCTCGATGTGCTGCTGTTCTATGTTGCACAAGGGATGACGTTCATCCGGTTGGATGCGATTGCGTATATGTGGAAAGAGATCGGCACAAACTGCATCCACCTGTGGCAAACCCACACAGTGATCAAATTGATGCGCGACGTGCTGAACGAAGTCGCCCCGCATGTCGCGATTGTCACCGAGACAAACGTACCGCACGAGGAAAATGTCTCGTATTTTGGGGATGGCACTGACGAAGCACAGCTTGTGTACCAATTCACACTACCGCCGCTGACGTTGCACGCCTTCGTGACCGGCGATGCGACGATCCTCAGCGCGTGGGCCGCGAGCCTGGAGAAAGTCTCTGACCAGACGACATTCTTCAACTTCACTGCGTCCCATGATGGCATTGGGGTGCGTCCCGTCGAGGGCATTCTCTCCGCTAAACAGATCGCAGCACTGGTGGCACGTGCGCAAGCGCACGGCGGCGCAGTCTCCTACAAAACTAACGGCGACGGCACGCAAAGCCCCTACGAGTTGAATATCAACTATTTTGACGCGCTCTCCGATCCAGCCGCCGATGAGCCAGTGGAGGTGCAAGTGCGGCGCTTCATCGCATCCCAGGCGATTCAGTTGGCGTTCATGGGGATGCCAGGCATTTATGTCCACAGCTTGCTCGGATCGCGCAATTGGAACGCAGGTGTGGCTCAGACCGGGCACAACCGCGCCATCAACCGCGAAAAACTGCACCTGGACGAAGTTGAAGCGGCGTTGGATGATCCCGCATCGCTGCGCGCACAAGTATTTCGCGCCTACCGTGACCTGATTGCGTGCCGCGTGCAAGAACACGCCTTCCATCCCAACGCCCCGCAAACGGTGCTGCATCTGGACGCGCGTGTATTGGCGCTGCTGCGGCAGTCCGTAGATGGCAGCGCACAGATCGTGGCGCTGCACAATGTCGCAAACGCCACCGTTCCTATCGCTCTGGCAGACCTGCCGGTGCAAGGCGCATCCAGCTATTACGATCTGGTATCCGGCGCACAGATTGCGTCCAACGCGGTGCTGACACTGGAACCGTATCAGGTGGCGTGGCTCAAGGCGCAGCGGGACTAAGCAACGCGATAGCGTAGGAAAAAGAAAAAGGGCGGGTCTGCTGAGACTCGCCCCTACAACATCACACTAGGCCGCAAAGCAAACAGAAACAGCCCGTCATGTAATCCGTTCCGCGACATAGGTAGCCGCCACCACA
>CBEVZO010000272.1:0-5745 GCA_965554365.1 uncultured Anaerolineae bacterium | reverse complement strand
TCCGGCGAACAAGGCCCATTTCCGCCAGCGTGAGGGCAGTAGCGTGATATAAAGCAGCGCGGCTGCGGAGAAAACCAGGATGTGTGTTAATGTCATAAGTCTGGTCGCTTGTGTGCAGGTTCAACCATTTTGCATAGTGGTGGCAAGCGCGATCATTCTACAGGGGGGTGGGCAAGTTTGCCACCTGTAGGTTTGTCGCAGGGTGTGTTGCGCCCCAACCTACGCTACAATTGCCTGCAATAGCGGGGGAAATCGGATCCGTTGATTGGTCGGGAGTTTGGTACGCGATGAGTATACGCAGGATTGTTGTGGCGCTGTTCTTGGCGTTGTTGGTATTGGTGGTGGCGGGTTGCAATTTCAGCAACGATACAGACGACAAGGATGATCCGGCTGTTCCCACTGTGGGCACACCTGTGTTTATTCTAAATCCGACCCACACGCCACAGGCAACTGCGACAGCGACAACTGCGACAGTGGCGACTGCGATTGTGGTGGTGTCTGATACCCCAGCTCTCACATTGACTCCGACAGCAATCACCAGCCCAACAGCAACGGCGTTGCCATTCCCGACTGCGACTCTGACATCAGCCCCTACATCGACGAGTACACCGTTTGAAATATTTGTGCCAGTGACCAGTACCTACACGCCATTTCCGACTCAAACTGCTGTCCCGCCCCAGGTTACGATTCCAACTCAAACCACATTCCCCACTCAAACGACCGTTCCGCCCGCGACTTTCCCGCAGCCACCGACGTTCACGCCGGTGGTTTATTGGACGAATACACCGCTGCCGACGGTTGTTCAGCCGACTGCTGTGTCGAGCGCGCAGGTCTGCGGCTCGTGCGGCGGACTGCGGCTGCGGGAAACGCCGGGCACAGCGGGCACGATTCTCGGTGAACTGGAAGAATACACGCCAATGCAGATTATCGGGCGCACCGAGGATAACAAATGGGTGCAGATCGTATTGCAGGATGGCCGCAATGGATGGGTTTCGGTGGGCTATTTGGCCTTGTATATCGATCTGAATACGGTCAGTGTTACTGGAGTGGCGGAGGATGCCGTCGTGACTGATCTTACGGGAAGTGGCGTGGTGTCGGGCATATCATCTACTTCGCGCACGATTCTTTTGGATGGGTTGGCAAAGGGCAACAGCCCGTATGTGTTTACCCGCGTAGGGGATAGCATCTCGGCCTCGCCCAATTTCCTGACGCCGATAGGACAAGGGAATTACAGCCTGGGCGAGTATGGGTATCTGGGCGATGCGATCAGCTTTTTCTCTGGCCCTAATGGACGTGGCACGAATCCGTTTGCCGCTTCATCGCTCGCCGCACGCAACGGGTGGAGTACCGAGAGTGTTCTTAGCCCCGGCAATGCCGATCCCAATGTGTGCTGGGCTGGCGAGACGCCTTTGGAGTGCGAATACCGGCTGGTCAAACCTGCGGTGGCTTTGATCATGTTTGGGACTAATGATTCTGGGGGAATGCCAAGTGCCACGTTCCAGGCTAATTTACAGATCATTGTGAACAAGTCGATCAGCATGGGCGTGATTCCAGTCCTCAGCACGATCCCACCCAAGCACTACAATCCCGCCACCGATGGACGCGTTTTCGAGTTTAACCAAATCATCATTGCCACTGCACGCGCCTATGATATCCCGTTGTGGGATTACTACAGCGCGATGGCGGCGTTGCCCGGTGAGGGTTTATCGCCGGATGGTGTGCATCCTTCTCCGGCATGGGATGGGCTGAACGCGGTGTTTGATGCGCAGCATTTGCAATACGGCTACCCGGTGCGCAATTTCACGGCGCTGCAAGTGTTGTATGGGTTGTGGCAGTATGTGTTGCACGACGCCGGTACGATCACACCTGCTACCAGTGTTCCTCCGCAGCCCGGTGATCCGGCTACAGACTGCTCCGGTGCGCCCGCGCCACGCCTGACAGTGGGCGGTCAGGGCCGTGTCACGCCTGGTGCGCCGAACAAAATCCGCAACTCACCAGGGACGGCTGGCGCACAGATCGGCAGTATTCCCGGCGAGGGGGTATTCACGGTGATCGCAGGGCCGCAGTGCGCAGATGGTTATCTGTGGTGGCAGGTGAATTATGAGGGCACGGTGGGTTGGACCGCAAACGGCGGTGGCGGCGAATATTGGGTGGAGCCGTATCCGTAGTGCGTGGCGTCACTGAACTGAAATTGTGCAAGGGTCATTCATTCGTGGATGGCCCGTTTTAGTTGGCCGTGTGTGGTTGGATTACCTCGCGCCAAATGACATCGAGCGTTTGCAGCGTGACGAGATTTCGCATCGGGTAGCCGGTGTGCAAATTGGCCTCGGATATGAAGTCCCCTGCTCCTGTGATCGGGCCATTGAGGTGGAAGCCGTCGTCATCAATGCCATGACCCGGCAGTGGTTCCAACGCCAGCCACAGGTTAATCAGCGGCACATTGAAATCAAGCGCCACGCGCACCACCACCTGATTGAACAGAATGGTGTGTTCCGGGTGTTGGATGTAGCGCGGAAAGGTACTCAACACGGGGATGATCCCCGCTTGAATAGTCTCATGAATCGTCCGGCGCAGATTGCGGTCGAACTGCTCTGGAGTCAGCACCAGTAGATCGTTCGTGCCGAACATGATGACCGCTACGCTGGGGTTATGGACGCGATATTCGCATTGCAGCGGTGTCTCGCCCCCTTCACACGCGGTTGCAATAGCCCACAGCGGATCATGTACCGCCAGAACGTTTAGCCCGTTATGTGCGGCATACGTGCGATAGTCAAACGACGCGGCGAACTGATCCACCACACTTTGCAATGTGCCATACTCCCCCAGTTGATATTGCGCAGTCCCGAAAGCGTGCAAAAACATCCACTCTGTCGAGTTGCAGTCACCTGCTTTGCTCATGACGTGCGGATCGCGGCCTAGCTGCTGCCCGCATGCGAAGATATCATATACGCGCGGGGCGAGTGCGGGAATGATCGGATAGGCGGTCAAGTCGATAGTCTGGGCACGCGCCAGCAGCAGATCGACGCTGTTGGTGTGATCGAGTGCTTCGTAGGTGAAGGTATTGGGATCAGGACCGTTTTGGGCGGCGACAAGGCCCGGAAACAGGAGCGTGCAACTTGCAAGAAGCAGGAGTGTGAGGTGTCGTGATCGGCCTGTCATAGTTGCATCCGTTAGCACAAAAATGGGGCAGTATGGCGACTGCCCCATTGAACGAACGAGAACGCGCAACGGCGTTTATTGCATTGCGCCACGCCAGACGGCATCGAGCGTCTGCATCGTGACCAGATTCCGCATCGGAAAACCGTTTTGGAGATACGGATCAGCCAGCACACAGGCTGTGCCATACGGCGTTTCACCCAGGTGGAAACCGTCTGGTTCCAGCCCATGATTGGGTAGTGCTTCTAGTGCTAACCACAGGTTGATCAGCGGGATATCATTGTCCAACGCAATCCGCACGACGATCTGATTGTACAGGATTGTGTGATTCCAGAAGCCCAAGTTGCCGGGGAACGTGCTGAGGATCGGAATCACACCCGCGTCAATAGTTTCCTGCACGACTTGCCGCATGAAGAAGTCGAATTCAGCGGGTGACATGACCAGTAGGTCACTGGTTCCGAACATGATCACGGCCACACTGGGGTTATTGATGCGAACTTCGCACTGGATGGGGTTTTCGCCGGGTAGGCAGACACCGGGATAAGCCCATTCCGGGGACAGCACGGCGTTAACGTTGAAGCCATTGTGGTCGGCTTGGCTGTCGATGGCGAGCGATTGCCCAAAGTGGTCGATTGCGGGTTGCAGGTAGCCGTGACCGCCCAGGTTGTATTCGCCCCAGGCGAACGGGCTGAGGAAAGCCCAATGTTCTGTGGAGCAGTCACCGATTGTCGTTACCACATTGGGATTCCGGCCTTTAGACTGCCCGTCAAGGAAGATTGCGCGGGCGCGTCCTGTGGCACGTCCGACAACCGGATATGCAGCGAGATCGATGTCAGCCACGCGAGAGGGGTCAAAGCCGCCCATGTAGATGCCAGCATAGTCACCCCCAGTAGCAGGATCAGCGGGCGCGGCGGCAGCCGGTGCAACATTCTCATTGCTGACCGGCAGGCTTGCGGCACTGACGGTGAAGCGCAGGTACAAGACCGCTACCCAACCCCGCATCGCGTTATCTTCAGTGTGGAACAGTACCCACGAAATATCATCGTTGCGCGCTTCAAGGACTAATCCGGTGTTGGCGGGAATCTGGCCCATTGCGCTGAAATTTGTGCCTGGTCCACTGCGCACGTTCATCTGGTAATTTGTGTAGGCTCCCACACCACCGGCGGCGGGCGCAGCCGGGAGTGCTTCTTCGGCAGGCGCTTCACCTTCGGCGGGTGGCGATGCAGGTGCGTTAAGCACTTCATCGCTGACGGGTAGACCAGTCGCGGCGAATCCTGGTTCGTAGGCCAGATACAGGCTGGCGAGCCAACCGCGATGGGCGTTATCCAGTGTGTGTCCCAGTACCCAGGACGTGTCAGCGTTGCGTGCCTCCAACACCAATGGGGTCCCAGAAGGTAGTATCGCCGTGACACCGTAGTTCGTGCCTGCCCCAGCACGCATGTTGAGCTGGTAGGCAGTGGAAGCGTTGCCACCGCCCTGAGCATGTGTGAACATTGTTGTAGGTACGACCAGTGTTGCTAATAACAGCACTCCGCTGATGCTGATCAAAGTCAATTTGCGCATTGTTGAAAACTCCTTCTGAGAAGCTGTTTTGCGTTTCTGAGTAACACCAAATTGTAGATGTTGTCTCCACTGTACCCGATCTCTGGCAGTGCGCCAATAGTGCCGCAGTATAGCTATCAGTACATCGCGCCGCGCCAAACAGCATCCAATGCTTGTAGCGTGACGAGATTGCGCATGGGGTAGCCGCGCTGCAAATTACCGGCTGTTAGATCGGCGGAAGTGGTAATTGGCAGACTCAAATGACGACCATCTGCGTTGAGGCCATAATTTGGTAGCCCGTAGAGCGCGCGCCAGAAATTCATCAACGGCACGTCATAATCCAACGCGATCTGGACCACAATTTGATTGTAGCTAATCGCTTGTTCCCAGTGTTCCAGGTTGCCGGGGAAGGTACTCAGAATGGGAATCACCCCTGCCTGAATCGTCTCATGTACAATGCGGCGCAAGTGGAGGTCGAAATTTTCTGGGGGGGTGAACAGCAAGTCCTGCGCGCCGAACATGATGATCGCCACACTGGGTTGGTGGGCACGAAATTCACAGCGGAGAGGCGTCTCTCCGGGTTGGCAGGTCGTGGGATTGGCGAACAGTGGGTCCAGCACGGCAGTAGTGACTAACCCATCGTAGGCCGCCAGGCTGTTATAGGCCAATGACATATCAAAATGGCTGATTGTCGCTTGCAGTCCGGTGTAACTGCCTAGATTGTATTCACCCGTGCCGAATGGGCTGAGAAAATGTATGTTGTCGGTGATGCAATCGCCCACTTTGGAGACGGTTTGCCGATCTGTGCCAACAATGCGCCCGCGCTCATAGATTTCTCTGGCGTGCCCCATCTCGGTGGGGATAATCGGATAGTTGTTCAAGTTGATGGTGGTATAGACGGTTTGCATATCTGATGGCGGCGGTACAAACATTTCCTCGTTGCTGAATAGCAGCGTGGAGACACTGGGGTTAGCGGGCAGCGCCAAAAAACGCTGTTCCATCCAGCCGCGTGTTGTGCCGTCGGTGCTGTGACCCATCACCCAAGTC
>CBEVZO010000271.1:0-5746 GCA_965554365.1 uncultured Anaerolineae bacterium | reverse complement strand
ATACGATTTCAAGCTGCTGCACAACGAGATCAGCGGCGGGAATCTGGGTTGGATCACGCCGGAGGGGATGACAGTTCACATCACGTATGAAGAGTCCGTGAGCATCGTTAACACAGAAGGGTTTGAGATCGCCGATAACCATGTACACGACGGGTTCAAGGAAGGCGTCAACGTGAAAGTTGGCACACGGAACGGCAGCATCCACCACAACACGATAGAGCGACTCTGTGCGGTGGGGATATATCTGACCGAAGTTCACAACGTCGAGGTCTATGGCAATACGGTATCGGACATCGGCTTCATCCGCAATACAATGTCCGACATTGGCCCACGCAGCGACGAGGTCCAGCGCTGTGATGAGGTGCTATCCGGCTCTCTGACGACGGACGACGGCGATCAAATCACGCTGGATTATGAGCCGGGCGACGGCATTATGCTCGCGGTGGGCGATCTTGGTTATGGGTTGGATACCGGCGCACTTTCGGATGTGCGCATCTATCAAAACGTGGTACACGACGTGAACGTGGGGTGTCTGGTGTTTTGGGACGAATTGCGCGAAACCGGGCGCATGGCACCGGGCCGCATCGAGCGCGTCACGGTCTACAACAACGTGTTTTACAACTGCGCGCAATCCAGGGCGCAGTGGGGACCGGGTATCATCCTTGATGCCAGTGTGGATGATGTGGTGATTGCGAACAACATCATTGCCGGGGCGAGTGACGCGATTCTCGATGCGGGCGCAGCCAACGTAACCCTCACGCACAACCTGATTTTCCAGGCAGGCGACGTGGTGGGCACACAAACGCTGACCGGCGATCCGCTGTTCGTTGATCCGGCGGCGGGCGATTTCCGGCTGCAAACGAGCAGTCCGGCGGTGGACGCGGGCCTTGACGTAGGACTGCCGTTCGACGGCGCTGCGCCGGACCTGGGCGCGTTTGAAATTGCGCCATAGGTCCATTGCTCGGCACAGGGTAGCCAATCGTCGCCTGCGGAGTATAGTTGACCGGATGTGATCGCGTACCATGTCCGGTTTTTGCTTTTCACAACGAGGACCCTCATGGAAGCGAGTTTCTCGACGGCGGATTGAGCGCGCAGGGGTGACATATGCTTATTGAGGAACGTTGGCGCAACATCGCGCTGATCGAAAAACGACCGCATAACACAGCGGACGCGCTGAAGCGGTTGTTTTCCAACCGGCGGGTGTGCGTGTGCGACTTTTACGTGCAGGGCTGCGAGCAGGTGCGACTGGAGGAAGCCACCGGGGCACTGCATTACGACGATCTGCTGATCATCGACCATCACGCGCCGTTGCCGTATATGATGCGGCGCATTTCGAGCGCCGTGATCGCCAACGCGTATGTGCGCACACATGGACCATTGGGCGATGATTTTGTGGTGGTTGTCAACCACACTGACGCGGATTCTGTGTTGGCGGCGGTGATCATGACTGGCGCGCTGCCGCCAGAAGACGAGTATGCTGAGGCTGCCGTCGCCGCCGATCACACCGGAGCCGAGAACGTGATCGCCGATGTGCTGCAAGCGTTGGAGTACGACCGGAGTCTGGGCGGTTCCATTGACGTGTTGTTTAAGGTGGTGGAACGCCGCAGCGCGGTACGCCGGGAACTGCGGGCGCTCATTGACGCGGATCAGGTGCAGTGGGTTGATGGCGTGGCGTGCCTGATTCTTGACAAGCAAATCGACGCGGGATTAGTTCCGGCGTTGCTACCGGATGCGCGGGTGATCGTAGTGGCGTCGCCGATGGACGGCGGCCCGAAGCTGTGGCGCATCAGAGTGCGGTTGGGGCTGCATACCGAAGGGATTGCGCTTAACCAACTAGATTTACCGGACTTCGGGGGGCGGTGGAATGCCGGGTCCACGAGCAGAGATGGCGGGACCGACGTTGCGCCCGCCGATTATGCACGTCTGATCAACAAGGCGTTGATGTCCTCCTAAACCCTAGACGGACGTGCAAGCTGTGCCTGCGCGCCCGTCGCTCTTCTTCTCCGAACCACCTACCCGTAGTATGAACAAGTTGATAAAATCACGCAAGTGAGTGTATACACGCACCATCAACGTCCCAATCGAAAAGAGCAAATATTATGACGACTGTGGTTACCGGCGCAGGGGCAGTCTGTGCGGGCGGTGATTTACCAGGATCATGAACGGCGGTTGCTGCAAGACCTTGATGTTGAGATCGTGCAGGCCGGCGTGCGCGATGCCGAGGCGCTGATACACGCGTTTGCCGGGGCGGACGTGGTGTACATCTCGCGGGCTATATCTCGCTGCAAATGTACGAGTGGGATATTGTTAAGGCGATCAATGTGGATGGTGTGCAGCATGTCGTCCGGGCGTGTCTCGCGCAGAACGTGCGTCGCTTGATGCACTTCAGTTCGTTTCATGCGCATGAGCAGACGCCCTTGGACGAACCACTCGACGAACAGCGTGCGTTGGCAACAGCGACTCCATTCGCCCTATGATCGTTCCAAAGCACTAGGCGAGCAGCTTGTGCAGGCGGCAGTCGCCGAAGGTCTGGATGCGATCATCGTCAATCCCACTGGCGTTATTGGCTCGCGTGACTTCGGCCCGTCGTTTTTTGGCACGGCGCTGCTTGACCTGGCACAGGGCACGTTACCGGGATTGGTAGGGGGCGGCTGTGACTGGGTGGATGTGCGCGATCTGGTGGCCGGGGTGCTTGATGCGGAACAGCACGCTGCCCCCGGCGCGAAATATTTATTGTCGGGGCACTGGGCGGCACTGTCAGCGCTTGCGGAGGTGATCGCAGAGTTCACGGGCGTGCCGGTGGATCGGCAGGCCGACGCGGTTCACGTCAGTCGCTATGCGCGAACTGAGCGGCAACCGCCAGATCAGTCATGTTCGCGCTGCTGCTGAATTGGGGTATCAACCGCGCTCGCTCCGCAGTACACTATATGATACATTGTCCTGGCATGTGGCTCAGGGAAACATCAAACCCTTGGTGGCGCATCCCGTGTCATGAGGTGTTCATTTGGCGTGGCATAAGGCGCTTGCATAAACACAGCGTCTTATTGCACAATAGATGACAGCATTCGCCTGCATCCTAAAAAACTGCATGCAATTGGGGGGAGCTATTGGTACTCAAACATCCCGCTTGCAGGCAGATATGTACCTATACAGTGAGGTTGTCAAGTGATGATTCGTGCCAAGCGCATCTTGCAACTGCTGATCGCGTGTGTCCTGGTGGGCGCACTGCTGCCAGCGCCGACGTATGCACAAGCCCCGTCGGAAATCGTGATTAACTACCCTGAACTCGCCGATGTGGATGACGCGCTGCAATTGGGCCTATACTTCACCATAACGGACAGTACCCAGCGTGTTGCACCCAATGCTGATGTGCAATCCGCGCGTATCCTGTTAGATGATGGTGAAGTAGCTGATCCAGCGCTTGTGGAACAGCCCACCACCCCGTTCTATATTGCGCTGGTACTCGATGCCAGCGGTAGTATGCTCAATTCCGCCGCTGCGATGCGTGACGCTGCGATCCGTGCCATTAACAATGCGCCCGAAGAAGCGCGTTTTGCCATTGTGAGTTTCAACGAGCAGATCCAAGTGTTGCAAGCCTTTACCGAGGATCGCAATGCCGCGATCAATGCGGTGGGCAGTGTGCAGCCGGTGAATCGTAGCGGGACATGTCTGTATGATGCGGCATACCTTGCGGTGGAGGAACTGCGAGACGCGCCACCCGGTCGCCGCGCGATTATTCTGTTCACAGATGGGCAGGATGAAGTTTTGGCAGGCGGCCCATGCAGCCAGCATGTGTACAACGATGTGGTGGCGCTTGCCACGCAGCGCGATTCCCGTGTACCGATTCACACCATCGGGCTTTCTACACAGGCTGAGCGCGTCAATGTGAACGAATTGCGCAACATGGCGTCACAGACAGGGGGGCTTTCTGCGATCGGTGGAGAAGCCGAACTCGATTCCTTGTTCAACGATATCATGAATGCACTTAAGAGCCAGTGGCTTGCCAAAGGGCTGTTTTATCCTCTGGCGGGGACGCACACTGCCACACTGACCGTGACGCTGGACGATGGCACGATGCTTTCGGCAGTGGTGACGTTTGATGTGCTGCGTGACTATGCATCGCCCGATCCGCCGACGCCTACACCGACGCCTATCGTCGTGGACCTGGAAATTCTTTCTGTCACAACGGATGTGGAGCAAGAGATAGTTTACTTAGAAGTCCTGACGCAGGGGGAACAGATCGTTGATCGTTACCGGTTTGACTTTTTCGACCGTCAAACCAGTCAGTTGTTGGACCAGCATATCTTGCCCGCACCCCTGCCCGAACCGATTGCGATTCCCGCAGGGCGCTTGCAAGGCAACATACGTGTGGTACTACGTGCGCTGGATCGTCAGGGGAACATCATTGAATTCCCCGGCGAGCGTGACGACATGATCGACCATGTGACGTATGAATTTGCGTATCTGCGTCCTACGCCGACCCCGCCCCCGGCCACATACACGCCGATCCCGATTGAGATCACGCTCAACAGTGTAAGCTACGACGCAACTAGCGACGTGATCACGCTCGATCTGGGCTTGATCGGTCAAGCGCAAATGACCACGCTCGAAATCAACGTGCTAGATGCGGACACCAATCTACTGATCAGTACATACCCCAACATCCGGCCTGAAGACGCAGTGTCGATCAAGGTAACAAACCTGGAGCCGCTGAAAGAATACACAGTGTATGTGGAAGTTCAAACGCTCAGCGGTCCGCCCAAAACTAGCAACCGCATGTCGTTTGTGTACTCGCCACCGTTGACGCCTACGCCAACCCCCACCGCGACGCCTACCCTTACGCCGTCGCCCCGTCCCATTGAAGTGGGAATCAGTGGGATCGTGGAAGATGCTGCTACTGAGGAAATCGTCATCCAACTGTTCGAAGTCGTCGATGAACGGATCGGCAGCTATGAACTGCAACTGCGCAACCGGGACGGGTTGGTGATTGGCGAGTACGTGCATATACCGCCACCGTTTGAAATTCGTGTGCCGATTGAAAGTCTTGTGCCGGGCGAATACACCGTCGTGTTGCGTGCGCTAGGGCCAAACGGGGAACAGTTGATAGAAACGGAGTTGGGCTTTGCGTACAACCCGCCCGCGACACCCACGCCGAGGCCCACCGCAACGGCGTCACCCACTATCACACCCACCCCGCAGCCGGGTATGGTTGGACGTGTCACCGATACGGTGCGTGACAATCCCGCGCTGGGTGGTGTGGTGGTCGTAATCGCGGCGTTCCTGCTGCTGTTGCTGTTCTTGCTGCTGCGTCCGCGCAAGAAATCGCAGACCGGGACAGATTTCCTGTCGGCGCAGACGGGGTTCTACCAGATGCCGAGCGGCGACGTGCCCGATAGTCCGGGTGGCGAATCCGCACCACCGGTTGCTGTTCCAGGTCCGATGATGGACGAACCCCTCAAGACCGACGTATATCCGGCGGCCTTGATACCTAATGCGACGTTGCAAATCAGCCGTTCGCCGTCGATGGGACGCGTGGGTCCCGATGTGCCGATCTACGCTGTGCCGTTCACAATCGGGCGTAGCGTGGATGACCCGAACGGTCTGAGCCTGGACGAAGATACGGGCATATCACGCACGCACGCGCAGATCACGTATGAAGGAAACGCGTTTATCATCACCGATTTGGGTAGCAGCAATGGCACGTTTGTTAACGATGTCAAAATCAACGCCCACACGCCGGTCCAAC
>CBEVZO010000270.1:0-5756 GCA_965554365.1 uncultured Anaerolineae bacterium | reverse complement strand
GGGCATCCGCGCAGGTGGGATCGAGCCGGGTGGCGGTTTCGTAATCGCTGAGCGAGCGGTCGGTGTCGACGAGTTCGGCGTAGCAGCGACCGCGGTTGAGGGAGGCCTCGGCGCATTCTTGATTTTGGCGCAGGGCTTCGTTGTAGTAGCGGATCGCCTCTACATATTGATAGCTGCGAAACGCGGCGTTACCGCGCTTGAGTGCGGCATCATTCGCCTGAACGGTTCCGTTGTGTTGCAAGTGGGCGAGGAACTGACTCAGTCCCACCTGGAATGTAGTGGCGAAGTTCAGGCGCGGCGCTTGCGACAACCCATAATGTATCGGGTGCGCGTCGAAGGTGGCGACGAACACGGGGCGCTGCTGCCGGATAAAGTGGACCCATTCCGCTTCAAATTCCTGGGCATTGGCGGCGTGTTCGGACCACACGACGAGCATATGCGTGCAGGTATTGAGTGCATGGTTGATCGCCGCGTGCCAGCTTTGGCCGGGCGCGACATGTTCTTGATCAAACCACGCCTGGACTCCCGCTTTGCGTAACGCGTCGGAAAGTTGTGCGGCGCGTGCTTCGTCGCCGGGAGCATAGTTGATGAATACGCAGATCTGTAATTGGGTGTCAGTCGTTGTATCAGTCATGGTGTCAATTCTTTTATGTTAACGTTACCTGACAGAGTTTAATAAAACAGTCGGGCGAAAATCTCAAGGGCATCGGTCAGTTTGCCCATTACAACCAAAGCGACCACGATGATCAATCCCGCAAATACGCGGCGCGCACTGTGGCTGATGGTCAGACGGAAGTGCCAACCGTGTTTATCGCTGACCCATGTGATACTAATCAGTTGCCACTTGGAGGACTGCGGCGAGGTGGTGTCCGGCGTGGCAACGCTGGGTGGCATGATGATGTTGAACAGTTGCAGCAGCCAGTGGCGCGGTTGAGGCCCAGGTGGCGGCGGTGGTGCTTGAGACACCTGATGTTGCGGTACAGGTGCTTGTGGCACAGGTTGCTGCTGCGGAGGCGTAACTTCTAGCTCTATGGGTTCGCGCCGCACACGGAGCGGTGTAGGCAGCGGGCGAGGCTGATGAGTGGTCTCCTCGCGTGCCGCAGAATCGCCAGTGCGATTTTCACGCGCTCCATCCTGTTCCAGAACAGGATCGGTCTCGATGATGCCTTCTTTGTTGGCTTTGCGTGTCATGTAGGTGTCAGGGCGTCGGGCCAGTGATTTGTCGGAACAGTCAGATTCGGATACTGTGTATTGTGGCATGGCGGGATCTCCTGGGCAAACGGGCAGCTAAGTCAGCAATAAAAGCAGTGCGGTAAACAGAACCACGAACGCCATGCTGCTGAGCAGTTTGCGCTGCCAGTTTTGCCAGCGTGGGGGCGTGGTATAGGAGGGACCGAGGCGCGTAACGCGCAGGTTGCCCTGTGCATCGATCTGAATGGCGTGCGGCACATCGTGATGATCCAGATCGGGGCGAATGGTTGCGGTGGTGGTTTGTTGGGCGGTATCGTAGAACAGGTTCGCCAGATGGAAACGCTCGAAGCTGCGCAGGACGTTCAGCACCTGGTGTTTTTGGTCAGCGGCTGAAAGCTTCGGCGTGCGGGCCGGGACGGTTGACGGCTGGGTGCGGCCTGTGTTGCGGCGTGTGGTCGGATCGTGCATCAAACGCGCACGGGCCATCCCCGCAGAGCCGGTGGGTGGGTGGGGTGATACGCGTTTGGTGTACATGAGTCACTGCCTGTTTAGTAATCGATCACATTTATTGAGACCAGTCACGCAATGCCAGCGTGGTGATGTTGGAATACGGTTAGGTTTTGGTGCGTGATAGTTTGATTTGCGTTTGGCTCTAATTAAAGCATAGTATATGGAAATTAAACTGTAATTAAAAAAAGCAATAATTTCAATTTTCCTGAAAGTTGCGTGTTTTTACTTACGTGTTATTGCTGAGGGTGAGATACGGGGAATTATCTTGGCCCGCGACAGATAGGCAGAGGTTCGATACAATTATAATTGCGTTTTTGACGTGTGCAAATCGCATCTGGGAGAAGGTTATGATTACACTCACTGTACCAACCCACCACACCACAGAGATGATCGATATCACGGCGCGCGTACAGTCCGCGCTGGCGGATCTGGATGCGGTGGACGGCGTGCTGTACCTGTTTTGTCCACATACCACCGCCGGGTTGACACTCAACGAGAATTGGGACCCGGATGTGCAGCGCGACATGCTGCTAACGGTGGACGGCGATATCGCGCCGTCGGACACGCGCCACCGGCATGGCGAGGGGAATTCTCCGGCGCATATCAAGACCTCGTTGTTTGGGTCTAACACGCTGGTGTTTGTGGAAGGCGCGCGGTTGAAATTGGGACGTTGGCAAGGGTTGTACCTGGCGGAATTTGATGGTCCACGCCAGCGACAGGTTTGGTTGAAGTTCTTGGGTAGCTGAGGAGGTATTGGTGCATCTGTTAATGGTACGACATGGGCAGAGTTTTGTGAATTTGCCGGATTGGGATGATGGTTTTGTTGACGCAGGACTGACGGCACTGGGCCAGCAGCAGGCAGCGGCAGCGGCAAAATGGCTGGCGGCGCGGGTGACGGTGGATGCGTTGTACACGAGTACGATGGCGCGCGCGCAAGAAACGGCGGCGTTTATCACGCAGGAGACTGGTGTACAGGGGGCGCGCGATCACCGGCTGCGCGAGTTTGGCAACTGCTATGCAGATGGTCGTCCTGTCCCGCTGGATAATGGCGAAGTGATTGCGTATCCGACTGATTGGTGGGGCACGCAGCGGCCCAATACGCGGATCAGCGCGGAGGGCGAAAGCTGGATGACGTTCCGCGTGCGGGTGAGCGCGTTTTTGTCTGAAGTGGTGGTGCAACACGGGAGCAACGGGGCCGAGGATGCGGGAAAGACCGTTGTCGTGGTGTGTCATGGCGGCGTGATCGAGGCGACATTTGATCATGTGTTTAATATCGGAGAACAGCGCCGCACGGAAATCTGGGTCCATAACACGGGGATTGTGCATCTGGAATACCTGCCCGATTCGGGGCGCGAAATCTGGCGGCTGCACGCACACGCGATGGTGCAACATTTGGTGCAGGCGGATGGATCGTGGTTGGGGGCGTCATCGCACTTGCGTGGTGCGGATCGCAGTCCCGCCAGCGGTGGGGATGATTGAGTGTGCGCGAATTTGTAGTAACGATAGCGGCGTGTGCAGCGATGCGCGCGCCGTTTTGTGTTTGGCGTGTTGGTGGTGGAACTTTCGCGCTAGTACCAGCGTCTTGATCAGGAAGCCGAATTTGTGTTGAGTGATGGAGGTACAGACTTATGCAGAAAAAGTTGGTGTTAGGACTGGTGATCGTGGTGTTGTTGGGGCTGGCGGGCGTATTCGCACAGGCCGAGACTGCCGTTCGCGCGGATGGGGCGTTTGGCGGGGGTATCTCGTATGCCAGCCAACCGGATGAAGCGGCGCTGTATCTGAATGATATGGTGTTTGTGCGGGACACGGTGGTGCTGCCGACGGAGACGGTGCGGGTGCTACTGCCGCCGGGCACATTCCCGGATACGCTGATCCTGACGGAGAACGACGTGCGCGTGAGGAATTACCGCATTGCGCCACAGTCGGGTGAGGTGTATTACAGTCAGGCGGCATTTCGCTATGATGCCGGGAATATGTATGGTGGCGGTGGAACGTCGTATGCGCTGATGTGGGAGTCGGGCGAGGAGGTGGCGGCAGCAGATACGCGCACGATCAAGTTGGAATACATGATGTCCGGCGCACATTGGACGCCCACCTACGATATGATGATTCGCGGTGAGGATACGGTCGATCTTGCGTTTTTTGCGGAGATTCAAAACTCGACGTTGCTGCTGGAAGACGCAACCGTATATCTCGTAGCGGGGCGTGTGGACCTCAGTCAGCAGGTTGGACTGGGCGATCAGATGACGTTCAATCAGGCGGCGGTGGGCTATGCGGATACCGCCGAGCTGCCCGCGATGGGTGTAGGAGCGGTGGATTTGCAGCACATCTATCCGCTGGAGGCTGTTTCCGCTGCGCCGGGTGATATTGTGTACGTGAATCTGGTGGAGGCTACACTGGAAGCGCGGCGGTTGTTGGTGTGGAATGCGATTGAGGAGCGGGAAGTGGATGTAATCTACAAGGTGCGCAACACCACCGAAATCCCGTTCGCGGAAGGGATCGTGCGGTCGTATCAAGATGGGTTGTTCATGGGCAGTGATTACATCGAGACGACGCCGGTCGGGGGCGAAGGCAGCGTGACGGTGGGCAGTTTGCCGGATGTGCGTGTGCGCCGCACGGAGAGTGAAGAATACTTCGGCGGGACACGTGATTACTACCTGCACACGGTGACACTTGAAGTGGAGAACTTTGGCGAAACTGATCTCGCGCTGAGCATTGTGGATCGCTGGATGGATCAGGCGTGGCAGTTCGAGTATACGCCAGTGGCGCCGGAACGTCAGACGGACAACCTGCTGCGGTGGGATGTGACGGTGGCGGTGGGCGAGAAGGTGACGATCACGTATACCTTCCGCACGGAGTATTAGGCGGTCAGCAGTCGCTTTCAGCGCTATGAGCAACACAGCGAGGCGATCCGATGGGGTCGCCTTTTTTCGATCTGTTGTGCGATCAGTGTGGGGTAGGGGAGTCGTGGGGCGTTTCGGGGCGCGGGGTTGCGCCCTTGCGCAGCCATTCGAGCGCGTCGTCCCATTGGCGGGAACGCTGGTGTTCGCTGCCAAGAACGGCTTGCACCTCTTCGAGTAGGGCGAATATTTCCATGTTGCCCCATGTGCCAGCCAGAGGAATAACTTGATTCAGGAATTTGTACGCGCGCAGGGTCTCCCCGGCACGTGTCCAGCGGCGGGCGGCGGTGACATAGGCGCTGAGCAGTGCGGGGGCATCTGGCGCGAGTTCTTCCTGATTGAGATCGAGTACGGTGCGTGCGGCGATGACGCTGCTTTCGTACTGGTCCTCCTGCGCGTAGGCGATGGCGAGTGCGAGATGGGCGTGAATCGCCTGATAAATCGTGTTGGTTTTGTGCCAGTCCCCGGCGGGCAGCCTGGGGTAGGTCGCATAGCGTGCGCGTTTCAACAACTCTATCGCGGCGGCAGTACGGCCCTGGGTCACGAGGATGCTGGCAAGGCCGACAGTGGCGGGACCGTAGTCGGAGTCTTGTTCCAGCGCGCGTTTGAATATGGCGACGCTCTCCGCGATTTGCTCGTTGAGTGCGAGTATTTGCGCCAGATTATGCAGCACGGGCGGCGTAGGGGCGACGGTTGCGGCTTGACGAAACAGCATCACGTAATGCTCGAATTCGTCGGGATCATCTAGCGCGGTCACGATGTCGTCATACAGCACCGCGTAGGCCAGGTCCGGGTCGAGCAGGATGGCGCGTACGGTGGCGGCGTCGGCTTCTTCGTCGTTTTCGTCCAGGTCGCGGTAGAGATCGGCCAGCGCCAACTGCGCAAACGGCAAATTGGGATTCATGCGGATCGCGCCTTCAAGCCAGGTGCGACCGTCCTCTGCGCGCCCGGCGGCGATCAGCGTTTCGCCCCATTCCGCCGCGACTTCGGGAATCCCTGGGTGGTTGCGCCAGATGCTACGCATGTGATCAACGGCGAGGTCAGGTTGGTGTTCGGCATCGCGTAGGGTGCGGATCGCGTATAGCTCGTCCAGCAGTTCCGGTGAGGCGATGGGGCGCTCGGCGTTGGCAAGTGAGCGGCGCTTCTTGGAGAGTG
>CBEVZO010000269.1:0-5756 GCA_965554365.1 uncultured Anaerolineae bacterium | reverse complement strand
CCTCCGCGCTGCTCCGGACCGCTGGAAGTTTGGCGCGGTGTGTCGGATCGTCGCCCGCCGTGAGACGGTCCGCAGCGTCGTGGCCGGGATGCGCGACCCGTTTTCCCGGTCGCGTCGTCCCGGAACGGAGCGCAGGACTGGCTCACGCGGCACTCAGCCGGCGTCAGTTTTGGCTTGCAGTGCGACCAGCACCGTGCCGAGTTCGGCTTCCAGGCCTTGCAACGCGGCGAGTTGTTCATCCGTGAGGGTGGCGACTTTGTGCGTGTCTGGTTCCAGCGCCAGGATCACAACGCCGAATTCGGTTTCCAGCGCGCGGAGCTTGGCAAGACGGTCATCATCAATGGTCGCGAACTTGAAATGGGGTAGCATGACATTCTCCTGAGCGAGGTAAGTGTATAGTTGCATTCTAGCACATGCCGGGGGCCATCGCACGCGCGGAGGTGCAGAATTGCGTCAACGGGGCGCTTGTGCTACGCTGCACATAATACAGCATACTGAGAGTCTGTACTGGCACGATGTGCGGGGGACGTTATGACACGCGAAGCCTTAGATCGCCTGTTGAAGAAAGTGACTGATGAGGAACTAGAAACTTTACGAGACGCTATTCTGCGCGAGGAAGGGCGGCGACGCTCTAACTTCCATTTGATCGTGAACGCGCCGCATCCGCCGTTGGTGCGTGACGAGCAAGCGGCAGCGACTATCGAACGCTGGGCGCGCTTGTTGGTGTGGCTGGCAAAGGATACTGAATTCCCGCCTGCATCAGGTAAGCGCGGCGTCTCGATTCGGATCGTGCATTCCGGCGCGCCCCCCGATGTACAGGTCGCGAGCATCATGTTGCAGATGGCGTTGGTCCAGGCCGGGCTGCTGGTCGGGCGCACGCCGGAATGGGTTGATGCCACGCAGACGCAGCTTGTTGAGGGACCGGAAACCCAAATTCACATCGAGATGTGGGACAAACCAATCCCCTGATCGCGGTTATGGCGTGGGCGCAAACACCAACACCCGCCCCACGTTTGGATCAGTGGGATCAAAGGGCTGCATGTCGGTGGTTAGCACGATGGGCGACGCAAATCCAGTGCGTTCCAGCATGGCGCGAATCCCTTGAATGGGGAAGGCACGCAGCGTGTGGATTTCGTCCAGACGTTGCCAGTGCATGTCCTGCTGATGGAAGATGATCACCTGCGTGGTGACGCTCAACGTTTCGTAGCTGAAGTGGTGGCGCTGCATTACCGTCAGGTTATGTTCGTTGTCGTGATACACCTCGTCGCGGTTCCCGAACAGCGTTGCCAACCCCTGAATGGTCCACGCATCGAACAGGAACATACGCTCCGGCTGCAGCACATCAAAGACGCGAGCGAAGGTCTGTTCCATCTCGCGCAGGCTGGTGAGTGTGTTCAGTACGCCGCCAATCGCCAGCACCATGTCCATTTTGCCGGGAAGGTCCAACGCGCGCATATCCTGGTGCAGAAATTGCTCCGGCGTTTTCACAACGTGTGTTTCGTCTTCCAACGCTGCTTGACGCTGCGCTTCGGCCTGTGCCAACATTTCCGCGCTGCTATCAACGCCTATCACGCGGAATCCACGTTCGGCCAGTGCCCAACTTGCGCCCCCGGTCCCGCAACCCAGGTCGAGAACGCGGCGGCCTACCCAGTCCATGTGCTGCGCCTGATCGATGTAACGCATGACGTTTTGACGCGCATACTCGGCGAATCCGGCGCGCTCGTAAATCTGCGCCAGGGCGGAATAGGGCGGAACGATAAAAGGTGATTGCTCGTTCATCGTGCCTCGCTTATGTGCGGCCTGAGTCGCTGACACGCGGCTCGGCATGATCATTCAGTCTGCGTAGATCGTACTAGGAATCGGGTATTTTGCGCCAGTCGGTGCGCGGCTATGTGCCGGGAATCTGTTCTGGCGGCGAGAGCGGCGCGAAGCTGAAAATCAACTCGTAGCGTGCCGAGTACAACACGATGCTGCCCTCGGTATAGTTGTCGATGTTGAAGGTGGGATCGGTGATTTCGTAGTTCTGGTTGCCGAGATTGCCTTTTAGCGCGCCGAGATCGATCTCGTATTGCAGCGTTTGGTTGAGGTCTTCGCGTGTGCTGGGGCTTGGAAATGCAGTGAGCAGCACGCGCATCTCCGGGCCGTTGATCGCGTCCAGATTTTGCAGCCGTACAATCGTGCGCCCGTCAGAGAGCCGGTAGATGCTGGCGGTTCCGATGGCGCTGCGGGCAGCATCCATGCGTACGAAGTTTCCGGTGAGCGCTTCCTCGACCAACTGCGGATTGGGGTCGATGGCGGGCATGTTGGGTTCTTCGATATCGACATCCGGCACGAGGCGCGCGGCCACCAGGTCGATTGCCATTTGCGGGCTGGTGTGATCGTAGAGGTCGATGTAGATATCCTGCGCTTGCGACGGCAGATTGTAAAACGCATCGGGGAAGGGCGAGATTTCCTCGGCCTCTTTGATGTAGCCTTCAAATTGCTGCAACCAGATCGGCGACAGGAACAGCCCAATAATGATCAGTGCGCCGAATATCAGAAGCCCCCAAGCCGGTCGTGTATTCATTCCTCGCTGCCTCTCCGCTGCCTCACCACGTCATGCTAGCGTGATCATAGCGCAGGCGGGGCGGATGGTCCAGCCTGGAGTTTGCCTCACCCCCTCGGTCCCCCTCTCCCGCCAAGCCGGAGAGGGGGAATCTGGCATGCGAGTGTTACTGAATCCACAAATCGACCACGCTCGCGCCGGACTGCGTGCCCTGCGTGGCCGTGATCCCGATGGCGTAATGGCCTGCGTTCCAGGCGCAGTTGGGGTTACTGCTAATCGGTGCGATATCGATGCGATAGACGCCCGGTGTCTGTCCGACAGCCTGTATCCCTTGCGGTTCGAGCAGGCAGCCGCCCGGCGGGACCAATACCGTCGAGAGTTGGAAATTCGCCACATTCAACCCCAGCGCGGGGCCGTTCTGCGATGTGACCGCCACCACCACCGAGGCAGCTTCGCGCGTGCCAGCGTAGGCGTTGCGTTGGTTGCCGATGGCGCGTACGGCGAGCGCGTTGCCTGACTGAGCTTCGCCGCGTGTGGCGGTGAACAATGCGCCACCTACCAGCATGATGACTACCATCAAGACGAGTGCTAACGTGGTTTGCTTAAACATATCGTAGCTCCTTTTTACCCGTATGTGTACAGGATTGGGACGCGGGCATTGCTTGCCCGACAGTTCGATCCTAATTAAAGCATAAAGGTGTGTGTTGGCGCGAGTCGGGCCAGGTGCGCGGTGTGACGGGGAACTGAATCTCGGAGATGTAATCGGCAGGATCGGGGATCAGGGGCGGTCCTTGCACATAGACCATGCGGTTCGGGCCGGTGATGCAGAAGGGATTCGCCTCGATCCAACGCAGGAGCGCGTCGTACCCCTGTCCCACGCCGGTATACGGACCGCGATAGATCACGCACGCCATTTGCGTGACGGCGGGCAGATCGACGTATGTCACACGCGCAGAGTCGGGGATTTCGCGCGGAACGGGTCCGCCGCAAAAGATGTCGATGTCCGTGTCGCGGTATTCGTTGTCATAGTACACGGTGACGCACGGCATACACCCCGCGCTGTTGATGCCGTGCTGCTCGATGTACGCTTCCAGTTCGTAGAACAGCGCGCCCACGCTGTGATAATCCGCGACCGTGTCACGGATGCCGATCACGCGCTGCGCCTCGACCGGCTTGATCACGATTTCGTATTCCGGCGCGTGCCCCTCGCGTTCGATCTGCTGTAAGCGCGCCTCGACACGGGCCAGCCGCGCCTGTTCCTCTGCTACCTGTCGGGTGATCTCAGCACGTTTTTGACGCAGCATCGCGCCCAGTTGGTCTGGCGATAGGCTCGACTCCAGTGCCGCGTGGACTTGCTCCAATGAGAGGCCGAGGTCTTTGAGCGCGAGAATGCGATTCAAGCGTGGAAGCTGCTCGGCGGTGTAGTAGCGGTACGCTGTGAATGGGTCGGTATGCGCGGGCTTGAGCAGGTCGCGTTGATCGTAGTAGCGCAGCGCCTTGACGGATACCTGGCTCAGCCGCGAGAAGTCGCCGATTTTGAACATGGCGGTGTGTGCTCCGGTGCATCATGCAGTGCCTGGTGTTTCATGTTGCGGGATGAGACAAGGGTTGTTATATCACGGCAGTAAATCTAAATAGTCGCAGTGTATGGGGCGGAAGATTGAGAAATCACGCCGGTCAAATGTACATACTTGGGTGATATTCAACCGTTCCGTCAGCGCCATGATACAGCAGTCTACAAAATCGAACCGTGCTGTGTCGTACTCAGCCATGATGGTCCGCGCACGTTAGAAATCAGCCGACGTGACTTCCAGCAGCGGAATCTGCGCCGCAATGAGCGCATCTAGAAATCCCGCTACCGCTGGCACACCCCCCGCGCGCCGGAACAGGAAAGCGACTTCGGTCAGCACGACTTGCGGCACAAGCAAAGTCATCTGTACCGTTTCGGCCAAACGGCGGGCTGCTGGATGGTGAATATCATTCACCGCATGGAGCGCGAAAAGAAAGTTGCTGTCAGCTAACACGTTGGGAGGCATCGTTGTCCTCAGTTGTGGTGCGCTCACGCAGGTAATCGGCGAATTCCGATTCTAGAATCTCGCGGCTGCGTGCTGAAATCGTGGGATCGCCGGAGACGAACTCGTGTTGTTTGGTCGCTGCTGCTAGTGCCGCCAACGATCCGGGCGGCGGCGTGGTGTCAGTGATTTCGGATTTCAGGCGCGGGATGCCGTCCCGGTCAAATCCCCAAAACTGCTCATCCAGGTCTGCATCGGAAAGCTGCGACTGGGCGGCGAGTCCGGCTGCGTGCCAATAGTGACGTGCGCGCTCGTATATCCGGTGATTGACTTGTGCGAGTGAGTAGTAATCGTCCGCCTCGGTGGTGGCTGACGAGAGTCGGGCGCGTGCTTGAGCGCGCTGAACCGGGGTCAACCGGTCCAGCAATGCCAGCAGTTCCTCAAATGTGATGGTGATCTGCAAATCGACCATGATATTCCTCACCGTGATTGTGTTTGTTTCTTTCCATACCATACTGCGAGACGCGCGAATTGACCAGTCTTTACAACGCCGCGCGGAGCTTTTCGCCAACCGCCGCCGGATCACTCAGCTCGATCACGATATCGGTGGCGTCATGCCACGCGGCAAAGTCACGCAGCGCCGCCGCCACGTCCGTGATAAGTTGATCGTCCGGCGCGACCCCCGGTTCGAGATATAGCGCCTTGAGCCGCAGCGTGCCCGTTTTGCGTTCCAACTTGGGATCAAAGCGCCCCACGAGGCGGTCACGATGCAGGATCGGCAGGCAATAGTAGCCCCACTTGCGTTTAGGCGCGGGATAGTATGCCTCCAAGCGCTGCCGGAAGCCGAACAACATCTCGTCGCGACCTTTGGTCCACCACAGGCTGTCGAAGGGGTTAAGGAACGTTGTGCGCGCGGGCGTGATCGCGCCGCCGGCGGCTTGCTGTAACGTGGCGCGGTGATCGCGATGTACACACATGGTTTGGGCTTTGTCCGCTGCGGTTGTCGCCTGGACCTCGAACAGCGTGCCGTCGCTGGTCAGCGCCTCCACATGCGGATAGGCGTCGCCGCGCTTGAGATAGGCGTACTCCGCGATCTGGGCGGGTGTGGCGATCCCGGCAGCGCGGGCAGCTTGTTCAACGCGCCAACGCTGGGTGTCCTCAATAGTGGCGGACGTGGTATCTACCCCGTCGGGCAATAC
>CBEVZO010000268.1:0-5778 GCA_965554365.1 uncultured Anaerolineae bacterium | reverse complement strand
AGCGCCAGCGAAACAAAATGTCTCGGATGGAGAGGGGGATTTAGGGGGTGAGGCCGAGTGCGATTGAATTCACATAGAGCGGATAATACAAAAAACGGGGCGCGGAAATCAAGCTACCGTGCCCCAAACCTATTGTCTCACGTCAGGAACTTCACGCCTCACGCCCGCAACTTATTCGCACACGGCCAGAACTTCACCGCACACGTTCCGAAGATCATCTTACACGTTCCTAACTGCATCTCGCACGGCCCCCACACCCCGACTTAGGACCCTTGCTCACGGCCCAAAACTACGCCAGACCGCTCACATTCGGCCCTTTCAATCGCCCGCCGCATCCTTCTCCGCCTGCATCGCGGCCAGCGCGTCAAGATGAAACTGCACCAGCGGCGGCAGATCGTCCAGCCGCGCCCACTGATAATCCGACACCTCGAAGCTAAGTTGCAGCCCGTCAGGATCGCCGGCCTCCAACGCACACAGGAAACAGATCGTCATGTGCCGCCGCCAATCCTCGCTCAGCGTCACCATCACCGGACGCACCGCACGCACGCGCAGCGTCGTCTCCTCACGCAACTCGCGCACGATGCATACTGCCGGGTCTTCCCCACGCTCAATCCACCCGCCGGGCAGCCCCCAGGGGTACGGGTGATGGAACACGTGCTTCAACAGCAGCACACGCTCCCCCGCATCGTCCAGCAAAATGCCAACCACGCCTATCGAAAAGCGCGGTTGAATCCAATGCACGAACCTCATAGCGAGCATGCCCAACCAGGGCAGCCGCCGGAGCAACGCACTGACGCGCAGCGCCCATCGCCTATTCTGCGTTTGTTTCGTTTGCGCCGGTTCTGTTTGTGTTTGTTCTGTTTGCATCTGTTCTGTTTGTTGTTTCTGCAAAAGTCACCTGCCCCATGCACAGCCCCGCAGTGTACCGTGCCCCCGCCGGGATGCCAAATTAACCTGTTCCCAGTATAATTCCGACCAGACTCTACCCGTGCCGCACAGCTTTTGCGCCCCAACCGCCGCGCGCCTGTCGCACGGTTGTGCTATACTACCCGTAGGATTTTGGGGTGTCATACGGGCCAGATAAGGGACGATAGAGCGCTATGGACTCTGCGCCAGAATTTTTGAATCTATTTGTCGAGCCAACAGGCGAGTTGATCTACTTCCTGGCCGTGATCGCGATCACGATGGCCTCGCTGTTTATGGCGCTGGGGCAGCGTCTACGCGGGAAAGGTGAGCGCGCCGCAGGCCGCTACACGGTGCTGCTGGCGGCGACCCTGTTCGCGTGGCTGGCAATGGGCCTCGGGGGTTTTGTCGCGCTGATCACCGACACGCCCGACGAAGCGATCCTCCCACCCCTGGAACGCGCCGTCAACCTGCTGGTGATAATCTTCGTCAGCGCCGCGCTGCTCGTCGCGGACCACGAGAAGCCAATCGATGGCGTGTGGCGCACCTTGCGTATCCTGGCGCTGGTCATCGGTGCAGCCTACATCGCCACCGCGATCCGCTGGCACGGGCTGGCAGATTCCAACGAATTCAACCGGCATTCGTTGGGCTTCTTCTGGACCTTCGCGCCGGGCATCGTCCTGTTTTTCGCTATCGGATTCCTGGTGTCGCGCTACAACGACACCGCCGACATCCCGCTTAAACTGATCTTCTTCGCCGTGCTGCTGCTCGGTTACAGCTACACCGCGACACGCATGAGCAGCGACGAACTGGAGGGGCACACATCCGGCGCACTGCGGCTCGCGTTCCTGACCGGGATGCCGATCATGACCATCGTCGTGTACCGGCTGGTGCTGGAACGTCTCAACGCTGCGATTGACGAGATTTCACAGTATGCCGAAGCGGTGTCGCGTCCACAGAAAGCCGTGCGCTCCTTCGAGCCGCTGGACGCACCCCGCCCCACGCCGCCCCCCACCCCACGCCCCACGCCGCGCCCGGCCCTGAGCCGCCAACCCGCCTCGGAGTCGATGTCGCTGCTCATGGCAATTGGCATCATGCTCGAAAAAGAGGACCCCGACCACATCCCGCGCCAGATCGTGACCGCCATCGCGCAGGTACTCAAGGCCGATGTGGTGGTCCTGGTCGCGCATGAGGACGAAGATTGGGCCGATGTGCTGGCAGCATATGATTTAATTCAGGAACGCCTGATCCCCGGTCTGGCCCTGAATCTCGAAGAGCAGCCCACCATCGCCAACGCCATCGAGCGCAAGCTGCAACGCCCGCTGTACACGGATCGCAACCTTGAAGAACTGGTAGACTTTTACACGCGCCTGGATATCGGGCAGCTTGGCCCCGCGTATGTCCAACCGCTGATGCGCCAGGGGCAAGTCGTCGCGGTGGTGATCATCGGGCTGCCGTACACCCAGCGCGAACTAACCGACCATGAAACCGGGCTGCTCGAAGGCTTAGCGCCCGTTGCCGCACGCCTGTTGGCGCTCAGCCGGTCCGCACAACGTATGCAGGTCGAATCCGAGGATCGCGCCATTGAAGCGATTGTAGCGGAAACATCCGCTGACACGCTCGATAAGCAAGCCGTACTCGCCGTGCGCCAGGAAATGCAGGCCAGCCTGGAACTCGCGCAGGAGCAGATCGCCGAGATGAGTCGCCTCGTGCGCGACTTGCAGGTGGAACTGGACTACGAGCGCAGCCGCCTCGCGCTGTTGGTCGAAGGCAGCGACGATGCCATGACCATTACGCAGCGCATTGAAGGGCTGGCTCAGGAACGCCAGGACCTCGCCTCGGAGCGCGAACGGCTTGCGAAGGCGCTGCACGAGGCGCAGACCACGTTGATCAGCGCCACCGCCGAAGAAGACGAAGACGTGTATGGCGCGATGATCGACGTACTGCGCCGCGAACGCGACGAACTGCAAGTGCAAAAGGGCAAGCTCGAACGCCAGTTGCAGGACATCCGCGAGGCGAAAGAATCCGCTGTCCCGGTGGCGCTGCGCGAGATGCTCGAAGAACTGACCGAAGACAAAGCGCGTCTTGCCGCCGAACGCGACGCCATTTCCAACGATCTCGACGACGTGCAGGCCCAACTCCGCGCGCTCGGCATCGAAGGCGGGCCGTTGGCTGTCGCGAAGGCACTCGGACAACTCACCGAGGAGCGCAGCTACTACAAGCAGCAAGCCGAAAAGATCGCCAAAGAACGCGATCTACTGGTCGCGGAACGGCGCAAGTATGAGGACAAGCTGCAACGCGAAGCCGAACGCGAAGCGCAGATCGTCGCGTTGGAATCCGATCTACGCCGTCTGGCCGAGGACCGTGAAGCCCTCACCACACAGCGCGACACACTGCGCCACGAACGCGACAGCCTGCTCAAAGCGCGCGAGGGATGGTACGACCAACGCACACGCTTGATCGCCGAGGCTACCGTGATCCAGAACGAGATCGAAGACGTGATTTTCGAACTCAACCAGACCAACACCAACATGCAGCGCCTGGTCGAGCAGCGCACTAAGGTCGAAGCGGAACGCGAGCAGTTGCGTGCCGAAAATACCGCGCTGAAAACCGAACGCGACCAGCTTATCGCGCGCTCCGAAGGCGACCGCGACCGTCTGGCGCAGATCAGCACAGACGGCGTCGGCACACTGCAAGAGATGATCGAGGAACTGACTCGCGAGCGCCAACAACTGGAGAACCAACTCGCGCAGGCGCGCCAACAGGTGACACTGCTCGAACATCAGAGTCCGCGCGTCACCGCCGACGAGATCGCGCATTCGCGTCCCGCCGTGCCGGAGAACGCCGCCGTCGTCCTCTCGATTGCGCAAGAGCTGCGCACACCGATGAGTTCGATCCTGGGCTACACCGAACTGCTGCTCAACGAGTCTGTCGGCATCCTGGGCGAACTCCAACGGCAGTTTTTGCAGCGTGTCTCCGCCAACTGCGACCGGCTGACGCATTTGATCAACGATCTCGTGCGCATCACGCAGTTGGACGCGGAAGAGATCCAACTTCAGCCAGTAACAGTCGATCCGCTGGAAGTGATCGAGGACGCGCTCACGGCAGCGGGCACTCGTTTCCGCGAGAAGGACATCACGCTGCGCATGAATCTCGCGGACGATATGCCCCGTCTGCGCGCCGATCCTGACGCGCTGAACCAGGTCATCATGCAACTGCTCTCCAACGCCTATCTCGCCTCACCCGCGAACGGCGAAGTCGTGATCACCGCCGAGGAAGTGCGCGACTTTGTGCCACCCACCCCGGACGACGCCGACGAGCATCCGGCCCCCTTAGACGCTGTGCGAGTGTCGATCACCGATCAGGGTGGCGGCGTCCCGCGTGACCAACAGCGCCGCGTCTTTGGGCGGCTCTACCGCGCCGACAACCCGCTGATCGAGGGCCTGGGCGATACAGGCGTGGGGCTGTCGATTGCGAAGGCGCTGGTCGAGGCGCACGACGGCACGATCTGGTTGGAAAGTACGCCCGGCCAGGGTAGCACGTTCCATTTCATCATCCCCCTGACACCGCGCACCGCTGTAGAGGAGGCGTGATCCTGTGACTACTCGTCGCCGCGACCGTAGTAACGAATTGATCGTCGCCATCGTCGTGATCGGCACGCTGGCGTTGGCGCTGACCTTTGCCATCATCCTCACGCTGAGTTCCAACGCGGGCAATGAAGACGAGGATCGCGCCTCCGACCAGACACAGGCAGCGCAAGCAGCAGAAACCGACACCGCACAGACCTTCACCGCTGTCGCCGTAATTATGGGGTCCGGAACACCAACGGCTATCACGCCGGACACGCCTACGCCGTCGCACACACCGTCCCCCACTCGCACCACAGCGCCAACGCACACCGCGCTTCCAAGCACGGCAACCCATACCACCGTGCCTAGCGCGACTCACACGGCGATTCCGCCCACAGATACCGCTGTACCGCCCACAGACACACCGGAGCCAACAACGACCAACACCACTGTCCCAACCACCGCAACGGATACACCCGCGCAGCCTACAGAAGCCGCGCCCCTGGTCAGCACAGATACACTCGTCCCGCCCACCGCGACGGATACGCCTGTGCCACCGACCGCCACACCGGTCCCGCCGACCGCGACCTTCACAGCGACAGCGACCAGTACACCGACCGACACGCCGGTCCCGCCCACTGCGACATCAACAGCGACACCGACCAATACGCCCACCGCGACGTTCACCGCCACGCCAACGACGACCTACACACCGTCGTACACCCCCACGCCTACAACGACGCCCACCACAACGCACACACCGACGCCCACACTGACCTTCACGCCGAGCATGACCTTCACCGCGTCGCCCACACTGACGTTCACGCCCTATCCCACGCTCACGCCGAGCATTACGCCCTTTGGTGGCGACCAAACCAGCACGCCCGCCGCGACCGGCTGCGTGGTCCCGGAAGGCTGGCGACCGTATTTCATCCAATCGGGCGACACGCTGTACAGTCTCGCGGCGCGCTTCGGGCTGGACCTCGCGGCGCTGGTCGAGGCCAACTGCATCGCCGATGTGAGCAACATCACGGTCGGGCAAATCGTCTTCGCGCCGCCAGGGATTCAGGTCGTGCCGCCCCCGGCTAACACCGCACAACCGCTCCCGATGGACGGGTATGCGCAGCTCAACTGCAACAATCCGACCGCCACGATTACCGATCCGCGTCCCGGCGCGGTCCTGCGCGGCACGGTCGCGATTTTCGGCACAGCGTCCCATACCAACTTCGATTTCTACCGCCTGCAAATTTCGGGCAGCGCGGAGCCGGAGAATTTCGCCACGCTGTTCACCGTGCCCTGGCAGGTC
>CBEVZO010000267.1:0-5787 GCA_965554365.1 uncultured Anaerolineae bacterium | reverse complement strand
ATTGGGCGGATGGGGCAGGGTATTTGCTCAAAGGCGAATTCAGTCTTGAAGACGATCCGGTGTATGCGTGGCTGCGGCGCACGGCGTTGCATTACCACGATGACGATCCGGTCAAGGCCGAAGACTCGATGCAAGCGTTTATCGGCCAGGATATGGTGATTCTGCGACTGCGCGTGCAGCGCGTAATTAAGGTGTACGGATGAGCGACCTCAAACTGCCTGTGCCGGATGCGCAGGGTGTGGTGCTGCTGGTCAGTGGATGGCGGCGCGTGGGCAAGACTACCCTGCTGCTGCGCGTACGGCAGGCGGCGGATGCGGCAGGGCTGCGCGTGGGCGGTTTTCTCTCGGTGGCGCGCTTCGTGGACGGTGAGAAAGACGGCATCGACCTGTTGGACGCGGCGACGGGCGCGAAAGTCGCGTTGGCGTATTATGAGGAGGAACCATCCGACGTGGGGGATGCGATCCACACGCGGCATTATGTGTTCAACCCGCGCGCGCTGGATACGGGATTGTACTACGCGGGGCAGGGGCAAGGCGCGGACGTGTTTTTCGTGGATGAACTGGGGCCGTTGGAACTGGAACGCGATCAGGGGTGGGCGGACGTGATGGCGATAGTGCGCGAGCGGCAGTTCGGCGCGGCGTTTGTGGTCGTGCGCCCGGAACTGATCGACATCGCGCGGGAGAAGATGCATCTGTTATCGGAGACGCCGGTGGTGGATGTTGACGCAGAAAACCGCGAGGCGCTCTGGGAGCAGTTCGCGGCATGGATTATCGCGCGGGCTACTGTGAAATAACGAACACATCCTCGTTTTTTTGCTTGTCGTCGTCATTGTGCAGGCCTAGCGCGTTTTCCAGAATGCCCGACACGATACTGACAACCAGCCCGCCCAGCACCGCCCACCAGAAGCCATCGACGGTGAAGCGGTCGCCCGCGAGGGCGTCGGTGATCAGCAGCATGACGCCGTTGATCGCCAGTGTAAACAGCCCCAGCGTGAGGATGATCAGCGAACAACTTAACACATACAGGATCGGCTTGAGGAAGGCATTCATCACGCCGAAGATGAAGGCTACGATCAGTAGCGTGCCGATTTCATTGTCGCTGGTGTGGATGCCGGGTAGCAGTGTGGCAGCCGCAGCGAGGGCGGCGGCGTTGATGATCAGCCGGAATAGAAAATTGCGCATAGTGATTGCTCCTGGATGATTGTGCGTTTAAAGGTGGGGCAGAACGGGGCGCGGTGTGCGCCCCTGATTGTTGTCCAGCAGTCTGTATGATTAGATACGTGATTATCAGTTACGAGGTTTCGCTCGTACGCTCGAAACGTCCGAAATTGTAGTAGGCGGCACACGCGCCCTCAGACGAAACCATCGGCGCGCCGAGTGGTTTGCGCGGTGTGCATTCTTTGCCGAAAGCGGGACACTGATTGGGCTTCAGCACACCCTTGAGGACTTCGCCCGCGTGGCACAGCGGCGACTCTTCGGTTTTGATGTGCCCCACATTGAAGCGCTGCGCGGCGTCATAGTCGTGATAGTTGGTGCTGAGCCGCCACCCGCTGGTGGGGATCATGCCGATACCGCGCCAGTTGCGATCACATTCCTCGAATACGGTGTTGATGATGTTCATCGCGGGCGCGTTGCCAGCTTCATTGACCACGCGCGCATAAGCGTTCTCGACTTCGGCGCGACCTTCCTCAAGCTGCGCCAGTGTCATCTGAATGCCACGCGCGATATCTAGCGGCTCAAAGCCGGTGACGACCATCGGGATGTTGAAGCGCTCGACCAGCGGGTGATATTCCCAGTAGCCCATGACGGCGCACACGTGGCCCGCCAGCAGAAAACCCTGGACCTCGACATCTTCCGATGAAAGCAGCGCGTCCAGCACCGGGGGCACGCGCACATGCGACACCAGCATGGAGAAGTTCGGTATGCCTAGCTGCTTGGCTTGATGCACGGTCATTGCATTCGCGGGTGCGGTGGTCTCGAAGCCGACACCGAAGAAGACGACTTCCTGCTCCGGGTTCTCTTTGGCGATTTTGATGCACTCTAGCGGTGAATAGACCACGCGCACGTTGCCGCCCTCGGCCCTGACCTGAAATAAGTCCTTTTGGGAGCCGGGGACACGCAGCATATCGCCGAACGATACCATGATCGTGTTGGGCTGCGCGGCGATGGCGATGGCTTGATCGATCAACTCCTGGGGTGTGACACAGACCGGGCAGCCGGGGCCATGAATCATCTCCACGCCGTCGGGGAGCAGTTGGTCGATGCCGTGCCGGATGATCGAGTGTGTTTGTCCGCCGCAGACCTCCATCAGTCGCCAGGGGCGCGTCGTGCGGCGGCGAATGTCATTCAGGATGGTGCGTACGCGCGTGGCGTCGCGGTATTCGGTGATGTATTTCATGATGTCCTCATTCACGCGTCACAGTTCAGGTTTATTGCAGGCGCAGTGCTTCCAGATCCATGCACGATTGATGCGCGTATACGTTGATTTCAAAGTTAGGGTTGGTATGCACTGTGCCGCATGGCGTATAGTCCAGGATTGTCAGTTCTTGTTTCAATGGCTCGACATCTTCCGGTGGGTAATCGCGCGGCATGGTGACAATCCAGACGTAGGGCGCGCTGCCAACAAATTCGAGTACTTTTTCGGCATAGGTGAGGTCCAGTCCGGATTTGTGATGCGCGACCACGGTGATTTGAGCAAATTCGATATCAAGTGGGGGCATGTAATATTCAAGCACTGTATCGTTATACGGTTCATTTTTTTGCGCGCCAAGCTGGAAATATACAGCATCCTCAGGTTGAGTGCGTTGATCCAGAAAGTCTAGTGCATTTGCGAAGTGTTCTTGATTGAGCGGGTCCTGTGCGCCCGGCTGATTATCCATGAATGCCCCGTCCAGAATGTGAAACATGCCAATGCTCATCCAGCCGATCAGCAGTGCGATGGGGAGAATTGGGTGAACGCGGCGCAAATTGTACAAGGCGATGCTGAACAGCACTGCAAGTAAAGGTGTCAGTACGAGTAGGTGACGGATATGGAAGAGATAATCAATGGCTATATTGATCACCAATGCCGCAACCAGAAACGTGGTGATGATAAAGACCAGGAAGCCTACTGCCCGCCCGCGCAGGCGCAGCGCCGCATAGCCACCGAACGCTACCAGCAGGAAAGGTACGCCATTGCTGAAGGTGTACAGCGCTGTTTCCAGGACATCGACGGTAGACATTCCGCGTGGATCGCGATCTTCTGCCACGATCTTGGCAATGGTTGGCAGGATCAGCCAGGGCACAAAGAGCAGCCCCCCTACACCGATCAAAAAAACGGTGTGCGACCATTGTGCGGTGCGCGGTGCAAACAGGAAATGATACACCATCAACCCGGCCACCAGTGCGATGCTCAGCGGATGTGTGTAGAGTAGGGCGGCCACACTCAGCACCAACGTGACGCGCTGGCCCCTTGACGCGCGTTCGTCTGTGCGGCTGATGCGCCAGTACAGCCATAGTGTCAGCAAGGCGAAGGCTAGGTGGAATGTATACCCGCGATATTCGTGCAGGTAGTAGATGAATAATGGGGAGGTGGTGAGGATCAATACTGTCGTCAGTCCTACGTTGTGCGAGTGCATCTCGCGCCCCAAGCGGTACGCCAGCGCCAAAGTCAGCAAGCCGAATAGAAAGGCAAGGTAGCGTCCGGCTAATGGTGTCCAGCCTGCAATTGCACCCCAATAATGAAACGCCAGATGGTATAGCGGCGGCCAGACGTCGGCGTACAAAGCTTTTTCTACCACGTCTATCGCGGTGATTGGCCCGTAATGCGCGCCGCCCGACAGGCTTATCGTAAGCACTTCATCTATCCACAGCGTGTCGAACGTCAAGTGACTGATCGCCAGCCAACTGGTGATGAGCAATAAGGGTATGGTCAGCCACCATTGCAGGTTGCGTGTGCCGGAGCTTGGTGTGTCTGTGCGTGTGTCTGTGCTGCGCGTCGATGCGTGCATGTTTTTCTCCCCCAAAGTGCTGCACGTGGTTAGTGGTCGCTGGATTTGGGCACTGCACCCAATTTTCCACCAGCAACCCGATCTTGTCCAGCAGCGCTAGTGTCTCCTGAGTTGTGGCACACTGCTATGATGTTGGCCCTGTTGTATTTGGTGGATAGTGTGGCAAAGCGGTAAGGGTAGCGCACGACTGTTGGCTGTACACGTCAATGTGAAAATCCTGGTTTTCCCATGCGCGGCCACAGTACTGATACTCCAGGCTGTCGATTTCGTCGATCACCTTTTGCACCGCTACGTGCGGATAGTCACGGGCTGTTGTAACCAACCAGATGTGAGGTGCGTCATCAACAAATTGGCGCACGCGCTCAGTGTAACTGAGGTCTGCGTTGTCGTCGTCCTCGAAGATGCTCACGCTATTGTATTGCGCGTAGTGTACGTCGGTTTCGTACAGGTAATAGTTGAGTACGACCTGGTTCATTTTTTCTGCATCAGCCTGCGCGATCTGGAAAAACACGGCGTCAGGGGGCGGGGCGTGGTCCTCGACCCATGTGAGCATGTGTCCAAAGCTCGGCATGGGCATGGTGTCCATCGAACCGCGTAGTGATGTGACGAATTGGTTGTCCAGACTGTGATAGATGCCGGGGATGATCCATAGGGTGAGCAGTATAGCGGGAAGCGTCTTATGGAACCGGTGCAGTTGAGCCAGCGCAAACCCGGCGAGTAACGCCAATAGTGGCCCCAGAATGAGCAAATGGCGCACGTGGAATAAAAAATGTACAGCGGCGTTGACGATAAGCGATAACCCCACGATACCGGCGATCAAGAAGATCAATAATCCTGGCCCGCGCCCGCGCAGTTTGAAAATGCCATAAATCCCTAAGCCGCCTAACAACCAGGGCAGGCCGTTGCCAAACGCATAGAACCCCGATTCAAACAGCTCAAACGGGGTCATGCCCATGGTGGACCGGCTTTCGGCCACCAGTTTTGCAGCCAAAGGCAGGATCATCCAGGGCAGGAACAATAGACCACCGCCGATGATAAGGAATAGCGTGTGTTTCCACTCGTCTTTGCGCGGAACGAACAATATATGGTAGCCCGCTAAGGTGGTGATCATGGGCACGCTGATGGGGTGTATATAGAGTAGTGCGGCGATGCTGAGTACGAACAGGGTGCGCACCCCGCGCGATGCGCGTTGTTTATCCTCTGTCAACAGGCGACTGGTGCGCAGGTAGCACCACACGACCAGCAGCAAAAAAAACATCTGCATCGTATACCCGCGCAACTCGTGCATGTAGTAGATGAAGAACGCCATTGTGCTGAGGACCAGCGCGGCAAACAGTCCCGCAGCAGAGGAATGCAACTCGTAGCCCAGGCGGTAGATCAACGCGATCACCAGCAAGCCGAACAGAAACGCGATATAGCGCCCCGCCAGTGGCGACCATCCTGCCGCCAGCCCCCAATAATGTAGGACCAGATGCCAGAGTGGGGGCCAGGTGTCGTAATATAGCGAGTTGTGGATTACACGTATCCCGGAGATCGAATCAAAGGGGCTGCTGCCCGCCAGTCCGAAAGACGTGACTTCATCGACCCACAAGGCATCGGCGGTGAGCAGGCGCAGGCTGAACAGGGCTGTATACAGGAAGATGGGCAGCAGCAATAGCCAGGCGTTATGCCAGGATGTACGGATTCTGTCTGATGCGTGATGGTCCATGTCGATGCCCTTCGAGCAAGGGTGCGTGATCAGGTCGCAGTGTCTGAGGTTTCAGATGCGGATTCTTCGTTCAGTTCCTCCGCCAGCAAGC
>CBEVZO010000266.1:0-5795 GCA_965554365.1 uncultured Anaerolineae bacterium | reverse complement strand
GCATGTCCATCGTCATTTCCTCAGTGTTGTTTTGTGCGTTTTCTCATGCAACTACCATGAATTTAAAAGATTTTAGTGATAGCTATCCCTTAAAATAACATCATCGTGAAGCATGGTTATTCTGGGAGGCATTATGGGGCACGCATTGGATTTCCGGCGCGCTATTGTGTGGGGCGTGGTCGTCGCAATTATGACCACTGCACCGCTCACCGGGCTATTATATCTCGCGGAACAGGCGGGTGATGTACCATTTGTGGCGTTTGATCTGTTTGACTGGCTGGCGCGCGCGCTGCCGGGTGACGTGATCACGGGCGGTGTGGACGTGATGGTGGACTTGATCGCGGAGTTGAATCTGGGCGAAACGTCCAGCACGGCCAAGACTATCGAAACGCTGAGCGCGGTGCTGCTGTTCTTCGCCGTGACGGTGGCGTTGGGTACGGTGCTGTTTATAGTGTTGTCGCGCGTGTCGCTGAAGACCAACCATCCGGGGCGCTTCATCATCGGTGTGCTGGTGGGTATGGTGATCGCTGTACCGTTTATACTGAACAGCATCGACCTCAACAGTACACAAACTCCCGATTCGATCATTGCACTGCTGCTGGTCGTCAGTTTTGGCGTGTGGGGTGCAGTGATTCAATGGCTTCAAGAACGGGTGACCATGCTGGCGATGGTGCTGGTGGCTGTTGCACCGGATGCGCAGGCTGCGCCCACCGTAGGTGTATCCGTATCAGCGACACAGCTCACGCGCCGCGACTTCCTGATTCGTGTGGGCGGCGCGTCGGCCACGCTGACGGTGATTGGGGCCGGACTGGGGCGGTATCTGGAATATCGCGACGAGCAGGAATATCAGGACTTGATCGACCGCCGCCGCGCGGCAGTGCTGCCGCAAGGCCTCCCGAACGAGGGCGCAGACGTGGAACCTGCACCCGGCACGCGTCCCGAATACACGCCGTTGGAGGATCATTACCGCATTGACATCAATGTGCGCGCCGCCGAACTCGACGCCGAAACCTGGCGTTTGAACGTCACCGGGGAGGTGGAGCGTGCGCTGAGCCTGTCGATTGACGAACTTATCGACGGTTACGACGCCCAGGATCAGTTCGTGACGCTGGCGTGCATCTCGAACCGCGTGGACGGCGATCTCATCAGCACGACGCGCTGGACGGGTGTCTCGCTGCGTGATGTACTGGCGGATGCGGGTATCCGAGATGGCGCGACGCACATCAAGATCAGCAGCGTGGATGGTTTCTACGAGACAGTAGCGCTGGACCTGATCAGAGGACCCGCGCGTGATGCTGGCCTACAACTGGGACGGCATTCCGCTGTTGCACAAGCATGGGTTCCCGCTGCGTATTTACATTCCCGACCTATATGGCATGAAACAGCCCAAGTGGATCACCGACATTGAAGTGCTGGATCACGATGAAGACGGTTACTGGGTGTCGCGTGGCTGGAGCAAGGTCGCGCGCATGAACGCCACCTCGGTAGTGGATGTCGCGGCGAGTGACTTCGCGTTTGAGCGCGACGGACAGACCTATGTACCTGTCGGCGGAATTGCGCACGCGGGCGCGCGCGGTATTTCGAAGGTAGAAGTCAGCGTTGATGAGGGCGAATGGGTCGAGGCGGAACTGCGCACGCCGCTGTCGGGTACGACGTGGGTTGTCTGGCGCTACGATTGGCCGTTTGATGCGGGGCGTCACACATTCGCGGTGCGTTGCTATGAGGGCGACGGTACGTTGCAGGCCGATGAAAAGCGTGGATCGCGTCCCGATGGCGCGACCGGTATCCACACGCTGACGCGCACGATATAGCGCGTGTGACCGGCGGTCCGCAACAGAGCAGCCGGGGGCCCAAAGCAGCGTGGAGGACTGCTGGAACGCACACCCCAACAGCATCACGCTCAATCGCACAATGTCAGGGGCGCGTCAGGACGAGCGCCCCGCCTGCATATCGTCCATGTCCTGATCGTCCAGCAGGTCCGCCAACGTGATCGTTTCGCCGTCCCCGCGTAGCTCATCGGCTAACCGCATCTTGAGCGCATCGCGTTCGTCGGGGGTCAGCAGGGCGAGCAACAACGCGGTGCGCGCGTCCTCGCCGACGGCATCCTCGCGTTTGGGTTTTTCGGTTTTGTGCGACGTGCCGTCAACGTCGATCCCGTATTGATCCAGCGCCCACATGGTCCACATGACCATCGTGAAAAATAACGCCATAATCATGGCTCCGCCGCTCACGAAAACATGGATATTGAGCAATGCGATCACGGTCACGCACAACCACCCAATCACTGTCGCCGCCAGCAGCGGGATCATTTTTTCAAGCGTTTCATTCACGATGTCATCTCCTGGGGTTAGTGGGTGTGGTGGCGCGTGGAGTCTTGTTCAGCAAGCAATTCCGCCAGCGAGACCGCTTCGCCATCGGCGCTGAGTTCATCTGCCAGCCGGGACTTGAGCGCCTCGCGTTCGTCCGGCGTCAGCAGGGAAAGCAAGAGCGCAGCGCGAGCATCTCCGCTACCTGCGTCGTCGCGTTTAGCCTTTGCCCGTTCGTGCGAGGGGCTGTCATCCATGAGTCCGTACTGGTCCAGCGCCCACATAGTCCATATGGTCATGGTGGTGATGAGCGCCAAAATCACCGCCGCGCCGGTCACGAAGGCGCCAATGTTGAGCAGTGCGACCGCCGCCACACAAAGCCAGCCGACTACCGTCGCCGCGAATACGGGGATCATGTTCTCAAGTGTTTCATTCACGATGTCGTCTCCTGGGATTAGTGAGTGTGGTAGCGCGCGGATTCCTGATCTTCTAACAGGTCTGCTAACGTGACTGCCTCGCCATCCCCGCTGAGTTCGTCCGCTAAGCGGGATTTGAGCGCGTCACGTTCATCGGGTGTGAGCAGCGACATCAGCAGCGCGACGCGTGCATCTTCGTTGCTGCCAGAGTCGCGCTTGGTTTTTTCCTGATCTGTCGTAGCTGGAACCTTTCCGATCTGGTCAAGGCCCAGCACGATCCAAATTGCCATGGTGCTGAGAAACGCCAGGATCGCCGCCGCGTCGCGTGCGCCTGAACTACCGGTGATCACATCCACCATTGCCACGCCGAACCAGATGCCCAGCGTGGCGATGATAATGATGCCAAATCGCTTTAGAGAGTCGATCATGGTTGTTGCTCCGTGAAGGTGTCGATGTAATGTGTCACTCTATTTTACTCTACGCGCAAAGTGCGGTTCCGTTGTGCAGAGTTTGGCGCAATATTTGTCAGACGGGCGGCGGGAAAGCGGCTATGGCGTTTTTCTGGGCGGTCCGGTAGCATAAGACCAGCATGTGAGAATCCCCACAGGAGCCGCGATGAGCGTCGTAGACACCCCCGCCGATGCAGCCGAAATAGCGCCCGACACCACGCCGCCAGAGAGTATGGCGCGTGCGACGGGCGTGATCGCATTGGGCAACGTTGCCAGCCGTGTGTTGGGACTGGTGCGCGAAATCATCCTATCGCACCTGTTCGGGGCGGGCATAGCGGTGGATGCGTTCAATCTGGCGATCATCGTGCCGCGCGGCCTGTACGATCTGCTGATCGGCGGACATGTCAACTCGGCGCTGGTCCCTGTGCTGAGCGAGTACGCCGCGCGCGAGAATCGCCGCGATCTGTGGGACCTCGTCAACGCGCTACTGGGGATCGTGGTCGTGACGCTCTCCGCGCTGGTGCTGCTGCTGGAAATCTTCGCGCCGCAGATCATCCGACTCGTGGCAGCCGACGATGCGACGCCCGAAGTCATCGCGCAAGCCACCGATATGTTGCGTGTCACCGCGCCCGCACTGATGTTCCTGAGTCTGTTCGCGGTGGTGTCGGGCTTGCTCTACGCGCTGCGGCGTTTTACGTGGCCCGCGTTCGCCTCGACGGTGTTCAACGCGACGATTGTCGCCACGACCATCATTTTCGCCGGGACGCTGGACATCACGGCGGCGGCGGTGGGGTGGCTGGTAGGTGCGGTGGTGCAGTTAGCATTGCAGGCTCCCGGCTTGCGTGATGCACGGCTGCGGATCAATCTGCGCAATATGTTCGCGCACCCCGGTGTGCGGCGCATCGGATGGCTTTATCTGCCGGTGATGGCGTCGCTAGCACTGGATGTGCTGGTGAACCGCCCGTTCAGCTACAACCTCGCGTCGGGCACGGGCGAGGGCAGCATCTCGTACATGACCTGGGCCACCACGCTGATCCAGTTTCCGCAGGGCCTGGTGGCGATTGCGATCTCAGTGGCGATCTTGCCGACGCTCTCGCGGCAGGCGACCGATCCTCAACTGGCCGATCTAAGCGCGTTCAAGACTACATTGGGTCAAGGCCTACGGCTTGCTACAGTGCTGATCATTCCGGCGGCGGTGGGATTATTTGTGTTGGCGGGGCCGGTGGTAGGGCTGATCTTCGAGCATGGTGAGTTTAATGCGCGGGATACGGCAACCACTGCTCTTGCGCTGCGGTTGTACCTGATCGGGCTGCCGTTTGCGGCGCTGGACTTGCTGCTAATGTTTGCATTTTACGCGCGGCAGAACACGATCACGCCTGCTGCAATTGGGCTGGTGGCGCTAGTCGCGTATATCGTCGTCGCGGTGGTACTGCTGCCTTATTACAGTTTCTTCGCGCTAATGATCGCGGACTCGGTCAAGCACCTGATCCACACGGGCGTGTCAGCATATCTGCTGGCGCGTGGCATGGGCGGCTACGGCCCGCAGCGGTGGATTAGCACGGCGGCACGAACTACACTCGCAGCGATGATTATGGGCGCGCTGACATTGGGTGTCGCGCTGCTGCTGGACGCTCAATTGTCGTTCAGTGGGACGCCGGCGTATGCGGTGATTGTGTTGTTGGCGGGCGGCGTGGGACTCGTGTCGTTTATGGCACTGGCGTCGTGGCTGCGGCTGGACGAATGGCGTTGGCTGCGCGATATTGTGCGGCAGCGGTTGGGGGTCTAACACACGCTCGCGAGTGACGGCAACCCTGGTGCGTATTGGTCTGTACACGCGCTGGGGCAGATGCGGTATAGTCGCGGCATGACTCATGCGGCACACGAGGAGACAACCGCCATGACTGCTTCCCGAAACCCCGCCACCACCGCCATCCACAGCGACAAAGCGCAGCGCGAGACAAAATCCGTCGCCCCGGCAATTTTCCAATCCGCCACCTTTTTCGCTGACTCCGCTGAGGAATTCGCGCAGGTCGCTGTCGGACCGCGCGATGCGCACTTTTATGCACGTTACGGCAATCCCAACCACGCGCAAGCTGAGCAGGTACTCGCTGACCTCGAAGGTGCGGGGGCCGCACTGCTCGCGGGATCAGGTATGGGCGCGATCACGGCGGCGGTGTTGACGTTTGTCGGACAAGGCGATCACATCGTCGGGCAGGAAACGCTCTACGCGGGCACGCTCTCGTTGCTGGAAAAGTTGCTACCCCGTTTCGGTGTGACGGCGACGCTGGTCGATCAGACCGATCCTGCCGCGTTTGAGGCCGCGATTCGCCCTGAAACGAAAATGATTATTGTTGAAGCGCCTTCCAATCCGCTGATGAAGCTCACAGATTTCGCCGCCATTGCGACGATGGCACGGGCGCGCGGCATCATCACGCTGGCAGATAACACGTTCGCCACACCGGTTAACCAACGTCCGTTGGATTTGGGCATCGATCTCGTGGCCCACAGCGCGACCAAGTATCTCGGCGGACACTCAGACCTGATCGCGGGCGCGGTGGCCGGACCTACGGCCATAATCGAGGACATCTGGCGCACAAGTCTGGTCACAGGCGCGTCGATCAAGG
>CBEVZO010000265.1:0-5798 GCA_965554365.1 uncultured Anaerolineae bacterium | reverse complement strand
GTTGTAGGATCGCGGGCGGTCTGCTCTCGTTAGGGGCATTCCCCGTGTGCCCTGCATATGGTTGGGAGCGACCAATGGAATTAGTTTTAGGGCTGGCGGCTGTCTTCATCCTCGTGTTCATCAACGGCTTTTTCGTGGCCGCAGAGTTCGCATTGGTGGGCGCACGACGCACCCGCATCCAGCAATTAGCAAGCGAAGGGCACGGCGGCGCACGAATCGCTGAGCAGGCACTCGTCCATCTCGACAGCTACATCGCCGCGACCCAGTTGGGCATCACGCTCGCCAGCCTGGGCCTCGGCTGGATCGGGGAACCGGCCATCGCGCACCTGCTAGAACCGCTGCTCGACTTGATCGTTCCCGGCAACATCAGCGAAACGGCGCTGCACTCGATCACGATTGCCATCGGGTTCTCGATTGTGACCACGCTGCACATCGTGCTGGGCGAACTGGCCCCCAAGTCGATTGCGCTGCAACGCCCGGAGGGGACGTCGGTAGTCGTCGCACGCCCGATACGCTGGTTCCTGCGCGTGTTCAGCCCGGTGATCATGGTCATGAACGCCCTCGGCAACGGCGTAGTACGACTGTTGGGCTTCAAACCCGCCAGCGGCCACGAACGCGTACATTCCGCCGAAGAACTGGTGATGCTCGTCGCCTCCGCGCACGAAGCGGGCATCCTCGAAGACCGTGAAGAACAACTGCTCCAACGCGCGTTTGATTTCCGCGACATCCACATCCGCGACGTGATGCAGCCGCGCGTTGAAGTAGAGGCGCTGCCGCTGGATATGCCGCTGCTAGAAGTCGTCGAGAAAGTCTCCACCGGAACCTATTCGCGCTATCCGGTGTATGACGACAAAATCGACAAGGTGGTGGGCATTCTGCACGCACGCGACCTGCTCGCTCAGGTCGTGCGCCAACCGACCCTGCTCGGTGGCGAAGCGCCGGACTTCAAACTCAAGTCGGTACTGCGCGAGCCGCTGTTCTTCCCGGAAATGGCGACGGTCGATAAGGTGCTGGACCAGATGCAGCGCGAGCAAGTACATTTCACCATCGTGATCGACGAGTTCGGCGGCATGGCAGGCATCGCCACGATGGAAGACATTCTCGAAGAACTGATCGGCGAGGTGCAGGACGAATTCGACGCGGAAGATGCGCCGGTCAGCATCGAGGCAGACGCGGTATCGCTGGACGGGCTGGTGACGATGCACGATGTCAACGAACGCTTTGGGGCGCTCCCGGAGGGCAAAGAAGCATATTCCGCGACCATTGGCGGCTATATCGCCGAACGCCTGGACCGCATCCCCACGCAGAGCGATACTGTCCGTTACGCGGCGTATGATGTCGTGGTCGAGGAAATGGACGAGCTGCGCGTGGCACGTGTCAAGTTTGTGCAGCGCGCCGTCCCGCCAACGGCCCCCGCTACCCCAGAGGAACACAATAACAGCACGGACAATGCCACAAACGCAGACAAATCGTAGAACTACCCGGTCACCATCCACAAAAACATCAGGCCACTGCACGTGCGGTGGCCTGATGTGACGTCGGGGTTAGGCTCCCAACTGGCGACGTACCTCGTCGTCGAGCAACAAAATTGCAGCCCGGTCGGGCGATACCAGCTTGAGCCTTTCGTAGGCCGCGCGAGCTTCTTCCACACGCCCCACCTGCAAGTACATATCCACCGCGTGCGCGAAGTGCGACGCCTCGGCATCGTCTAACTGGATGCAGCGGTCTACGAACTCTACTGCGCGCGTGATCATGCCCAGCTTTTCGCAGATCAGCGAAGCGTTGAAGACGTACGCCGGTTCATCGCTCACCAGTATGAGTACTTTCTCGGCGATCTCTAGCGCGCGTTCGTAATCTCCCGTGCCGTAGATCAACTTCTGCAACTGATTCAGGTAAAATGCCTCGGACTTGCGGGACAGGTCCGTCTTGCTAAGGAATTCGTTGATCATGGGTTCAGCGCGGGCCAGACCCTCGGCTTCGCGGTCGGTGATCGAGTAGAAGTTCAAGAAGCCGCCGATCAGCTTGTAGAACTCTGGCTCATTGTAGCCCGGCAGGGTGTCCGGGTGTTCAGTATACAAACGGTAAAACATCTCCGCGCCAGCTTCCACGCCTGCACCCGCCAGAAAGACTGATGCCGCCGCGAGTTCCAGTGTCGGGCCAAGCGCCTGTTCCAAACGGGGCAACAACGCGCTCGCCTGCTGCGTGTCGCCACGCGCAATGGCAGCCATGAAGGCTTCTTTGGGGTTCCCCAGAGGAATACCAGAACCACCACGCGCCGCACCGCCCGAATACGAGGGCGCAGCGGGCCGGCTGGCAATACGCTTGACGGTCTGCTCAATACGCTCCAACGAGGCCGAGACCGTCGATAACGAAGCGCCCGCCATCTTTTCGAGCATATCCTTGATTTCTTCCAGGGTGACGCGAGACCCACCGTCGCCGTAGCCCTGCGCTTCAAATCCCTTGACGACTTCGGCAATATCATCAATGATTTTTAGGGCTGTATCAATATCTTCCAGATTACCAAAGGCGATGCAGTGCATGAGTGCGCTTTCAAACGGCGACGCCTGCCCTTCACGAATCACATGAATGATAGGTGACCCAGCCTCATGACGACGCCCGACCAAGTACAGCATCACGGGGTCAATATCGATCAACAACACGATGCACAACTCGGCTTCCAACACCTTGTTCACCGTGTCCTCGGCGATCAGCACATTGTTGGGCGGAGCCTCGCTAACCGCCACATCGAACCTGTACTGCTTGACCGCACGTTCAACTTTATCTATTAGATTAGCGACAAGTTTATGTGCTGCGGTTCTTTCTTCATAATGCGGCACAACCACAAAACAGGTTTTTGAATCGGACATTTTCTATCCTCGTCATGATCTCTAGCGGGTACAAACCGCTAACTATAGACACTGGGGTGTAGTGTGATACGTGAGAATTAAACTCATCACGCTGCTGCTGTATATCCGCACAAACGTCTCGCTACCGTCCCCCCTTCACATACCCGTAGACATCCATCCCGTTGTGCGCGAACATGATCGTAGTATAGATCAAAGCACGAAAACAGCACAATCAGACCCCACATTACTGGGGTAAATCGTACACCGCCTGTGCCTTGACCTCCGCGCGCAACAGCCTGATGTGATATCGGAGTTATACTCCCAACTGGCGGCGCACCTCGCTGTCGAGCAGCCACCCCATCGTATGCGCAAACATGCTCGTAGTATAGAGCAACTATCGAAAACTGCGTAATCACTCCCGCACACACAGCGCGCCCACCGCTACGTCGACGGATCGTACACCACCCGTGTCTTGATCACGGCGCGCACGTCATCGCCCACCGCGATCTGACCCGCACGCTCGACCCACGCCACAACCCCGCGCTGGTGCAGCGCCGCCTTCGGAAACCGTGTTGTGACATCCGGCACATCCGGGAAGCACTTCTGCACCTCGGCTCCCGCCGCTGTACAGGGGCCGTTCTCGCCCTCGACCACCAATACCGCCCCAGTCGAGAAAAACAACCGTGTGCCCGGTGGCAGATAGCTCAGCATGGGAATACCACTGACCAATAGATTCGCTCCGAGCGCCTCCGGTGTAATCTCCGGCACGCCCAACGCGGCGGCAGCCTCCGCGAGTTCCTCCACCGACACCAGCGACACCTGGCGACTGTTGCGGATAGTTGTGCCGCGCGGATAGTGTGGTGTGCGCCCGCCCGAAGGATACGTCAACCCGGCGTGGCGGTCGCCCGTGAACCCTTCAAGCGTGACCTCTACCACGTCCTGACGCAGCGCCACCATGTCCGTGCGGTGCGGCGCAATCAAGACCGCTTTGACTGTGCCTGTGAGTGTATGTGTCATGCTGTCTCCTCCTTCATCATAATCTGATTGCACTTTCTAGTGGAATTGTGGCACAATTACCAAAGTAAATACCACTGCAATGTGAACACACGCAACGCATTATCACTTCACCGGATGTTTATGCCGAGAATGGAAGGTTTATACCGTGCCTGCACAAGAAAAACTATCCCCTACTGAACAACTCCTGGCCTACGTGATAGGCTCAGGAATATTGCTCGCGGTTGTGTCGCTATTTTTATACGCGATCGACGCTGCCGAGAAAAGCCTGAGAATGAGCCTGCTGCTGGTGGGACTGGCGCTCATTGTAGCCGGGATCATCGCGTGGCTGTACCTGCTGCAACCCTGGCGCAAGTTTGACGACCTCACCACACCGCATTACACCGGGCACGACGATCATGCCCACGATGATGATGAAGACGAGGAAGACGAGGACGAACCGGAACCAGAGCCAGAGCCGGAGCCAGAAACCGAACCAGCGCCGGAACCAGAACCAACGCCCGAACCAGAACCAGAACCGGAGCCAGAACCAGCGCCCGAACCAGCGCCCGAACCAGCGCCCGAACCGGAGCCAGAAACCCCCGCTGAGCCAGACAATCTGACGCTGATCGAGGGCGTGGGCAAAAAATCGGCTGAGGCGCTGGTCGCCAGCGGGATCGCCACGTTCGCGCAGATGGCCGCCAAGACACCAGACGAACTCGAAAAAGCCGTGAAATCGCAGAAGGTGCGGCTGGTCGGCAGCACCGAGACATGGCCCATGCAAGCAAAACTCGCGGCGCAGGGCGACATAGAAGCACTGGAAAAAATCCAGAAGCGTATCGTCAAGGGCGTGCTGCAAGACGAGTAACCCGCGCACATCACAAACTCAGCGCCACTATGCAGCGCGGTGCTGAGTCACATAACACAACGATCACAGGGCGTATGGCACATACGCCCTGTTTGCTGCGTATATCATTACAGCCAACCGCGATCAGTAGGGGCGCTGCTCTGCCGCGCCCGAAACCATGACAACCCACAGGATACACCACCATGCAACGACACGCGCACCACGCACTGCTCATACTTGTGCTTGCCAGTATATTGATCTCCGCCCTGCCCCGCGCAGACGCTGCCGGACCGCGTTTACCCGGCATTCCACGCATCCCCTTGTGCAGCGACGATCCCGACGCGGTAGCCTGCGAAGTACTGCATGACTGGAACCCTGACCTCCTCGCAGACCTGCCCTACGACTTCGGGCAAGTGTGGGTGGAAGATGGCGTGCTGTATGCGGTATTCAAGGGCGCGTTCGACAACGTGATCCTCTGGGGCGGCGTGATCACCGAACTGAACCGGATTCCCGGCACAGGATCATGGGGCGTTGCGGCGCGCGTGCAGGGACTCAATGCAGTGCGCATGACGATCACGTTCCTGCCACTGATCGAGGGTCGCGTGATCGAGTCAGCACAGGGCACAATCACGTTTCGCGGCGCAAATGCACCCCCGGAACCGCCGCGCGCTGATCCGCTGCAAGGCACGCTCGAAACCACCACATTTACCAGCACCACGCTCGCCCGCCCGCGCGACGTGACCGTGTACGTGTCGCCAGACGCGGCTCCCGGCGCCGTCGCACTCGTGATCTACATGACCGATGGGCAAGCGGTGGAGGAATTCGCGCCGTACATCGAGCCGCACGTCGTGGATGGATCGCTGCCGCCGTTGGTGCTGGTCGGCCTCCACGCTGCCGGACCGCTAGACGCGCTCAGTGCCGGTGACAACCCACGCGAAGCAGAATATCTGGAGGCGCTCGACGATGCGCGCTACAGCCTGCACGAGCAGTGGTTCCTCGACGAGGTAATCCCCTGGGCCGAAGCCACCTACGGCGCGCCTGCGGATCGCGAACACAGCATACTGTTCGGCTTCTCCAACGGCGCAAACTTCATCATCTCCACCGCGTTCAAG
>CBEVZO010000264.1:0-5799 GCA_965554365.1 uncultured Anaerolineae bacterium | reverse complement strand
GACGCCCACCAATCGCGGCCAGTCGCCGGGGTTCTCGCGCAGATACGTGAGCGCCTGCTCGCGATGCCAGCGATCTGCCTCGGTTTCGCTGAGATCGTCCGGTGCGAGGTCGATGCAATTCACCCACTGCGCATCCCAGCCACGCGCGAGATAATCGTCCACACACGCGTTATTGCCCTGGTGCAGGTTGCTCCCGCCGTTCGTGCTGAGCAGCACTAACTCGCCATGCAGCCGCGAGTTACGGATCACCCAGGGCGCGATCACCACTGCGCACGCGATCCCGGTAACGATGGTCAGCCGCACCGCCGCCCGGAACCCGATCAAGCGCCACCACCACAGCGCGATCAATGGCAGCAGCAGCACGATCAGCGTTTTAGTCAGCGCGCCGAGCGCAGCACACACGCCGAGCGCCACCGCCCAGCGCCAATCAGCCGTATCTCGCACACGATACGCCGTCGCAACAACCGCCGCCGTCAGCAGGATGAAAATACCCGTGTCGTTTAGCGTGAGATTCTGGTACAGCAGATAGGGGTAGACGCCGTAAAATCCTGCTGCAACTAAACCTACTACATCACCGGCAACGCGCCGCCCGATCCAATACAGCAGCAGCACCGTCAGCACGTCCAGCACAATTTGCACGCCCGCTACCGCTATCGGATCGCGGCCCAGGACTTTATACACACCCACGAGGAAGAACGGGTACAGCGGCGGGAGATCAGAGTCGGCGTCGCGATCTGCAAACCGCGTATAGCCGTGCCCCTCCAGCACGTTGACGGCGTAGGCGTCATAACCAGACGTTTGCAGCGACAGTGTATGATCGAACAAGACAATAAACGCCACACGTCCAGCGACGGTTGCGAGGACAACCAAGAGTAACCAGCGACGTACAGACTGCAATTCTAACACTCCCTTAACAAGTATCACGTTCGCATTGTACCGTGTGGGGGCGTAAAATGGCTACAATCAGGTCAGGTGCATCAGGCACACGTCAGGAGAGCGTAGTATGCGGCGCTGGAAACAGCACACAGGGATCGTCAGCCTCATCGCAGTACTGCTGCTTGCAGACTGCACATTCAGCGAGCGCAGCACGGGCAGCGCGCCAGAGTCCACAGCGACCCCGGTGACGTTGCATGACACGTTAACCGCACGGCTGGCTGAGGTGCAACACGCGCAGGCATTGGCGCTGAGTCTATGGGATCGGTTGATTTCCGGCGTGCAAGTGTCGTGTCAGGAAGCAATCCCGCAGCCGGAACCGGTGACGCTGAACACCAACGAATTGAGTACGCATCCTAACGCCGCGCCAGTGCAAGATGCGCTGAACGCTGCGAGTCAGGCGGTGCGCAACTCGGCGGACTTGTGGGATATCGAATGCAGCGAGGCGCGCGACATCGTGCCGCTGAGTATAGCGCGTAATGGGCGCGCCACCGCATTACTGGCAACAGAACCATTGACCAACGCGGCGGCACTGCTCGCTGCCTGGAACTGAGGGGAGCCTCATTACATGGAACGCAAATGGATCGTCACTATACTGTTGATTCTGCCAATGATCGGGTTAGCCATCCTGCCACTATATGAGCAAGCAAAAGTTTGGAACACGCCGGACCCGCAGTGGACCATTTCAAGCAATGTGGCCGGCGCAAGCGGATGTTACGATCTCCCGTTGATCAGGGACTATAACGTGCAGCGCGCCGACGATTTACGTGGGACAGTTGAGGTGTCTTCGGTAGAAGGACGACAAACCGCTGACCACATGATCGCGGACCATCATGGCTGGGTCTTCTTGCAGACTGGCATTTATGGCAGCGCGGTGAGCCTGGTCCGCATCACGCCGCCGGATGGTACGACGCGCCTTGCCTGGACGCGTGTCCTCGTGTGGGACGATGGCGGCAGCTCGCTGCTAGGCAAGGCTGACATTGCCTATGTGGACGCCAGCACCGGCGATCCGTTGCTGCTGATCACAGATGTGACGGTTGGCGATCCGGGGATGGTCTGCACAATGATCTTGGCGGATATTGACGATATGCGTCCCGCGCTGCTCTCGCTGATTGCGCTGGCCGGATACGCGGCGCTGTTATTGCTGGGCAGCATCGTGTTTCTGATCGTGCGCCGGATGCAAGGCCGTCGCGCTGAGGGTGACATAAACTAACGCAGGCTGCGATAAGCTTGACAATGGTGGCACTTTCCAACCTGTTTTTTGAGAGCGGAAGGAACACAACATGGCAAAACACATCGGGATTTTGACGGCAGGCGGCGACAGCCCAGGCCTTAACGCGGCGATTCGCGGCGTGGGCAAGACTGCATTACGTGCGTTTGAGATGGATGTGATCGGGTTTCGGGATGGCTTCCGGGGATTGGTCGAGAACCGCATCGTGCGCCTGGACAGTGCAGCACTCTCTGGTATTTTGACCATTGGTGGCACGATCCTGGGCACGAGTCGCGCCAAGCCACACCGTATGTTGATGGGCGATCAAGAAATGGATATGACCGATGTGATCGTCGCCAATTACAAGAAACACAACCTCGACGCGTTGGTGTGTCTCGGCGGGGGTGGTACGCAGAAAAACGCTTTCCGGGTGATGGCAAAAGGTCTTAACGTTATTACGCTGCCCAAAACCATCGACAACGATGTGGCGCGGACGGATGTTACGTTCGGGTTTGATACGGCGCTCGGCATCGCGACCCAGGCCATTGACCGTCTGCATAGCACGGCGCACAGCCACCACCGCATTATCGTGGTGGAGGTGATGGGACATAATGCCGGGTGGTTGGCGCTCGGCGCAGGAATCGCGGGCGGCGCGGACGTGATCCTGATCCCCGAAATCCCCTATGACGTGGACAAGGTCGCGGAATCGATCATGACGCGCCACCGCAGTGGCAAGGGCTTCAGCATTGTGGCCGTGTCCGAAGGCGCAATGTCCAAAGAAGACCACACCGAAATGCAGCGTGTGCAAAAAGAAATTGAGGCAGCCAAAGCCAAGAAAGACAAAGCTCGGCGCAAGGAGCTACAGGCCCGGTTGGCGGCGGTAGAAACGGCACAGACGCATAGCACCGAACATCTCACCCGCCAACTGGAAGAACGCACACGCCTCGAATCACGAGTGACGATTCTGGGGCATGTCCAACGCGGCGGCACACCGTCCGCTGCGGACCGTTTGCTGGCGACGCGGTTGGGCAGCGCCTGCACCGACTATATCGATCAGGGCCGCTTTGGCGTGATGGTTGCGGCGCGTAGGGATGGCACAGAAGCCGTCCCGTTAGAGGAGGTCGCGGGGAACCGTAAGACGGTCCCGCTGGATCATCCCTGGTTGATCAGTGCGCGGCGCATCGGTACGAACATGGGAGATTAGCGCGCCATGCTGACCGCCTTCGCGATTCTGTGGATTATCAGCGTGTGGCTGCTGCTCCTGCTGGCGCTGGGCTTTGCCGCGACCATGCCCCTCATGCGCCGCCGCGAACCTGATCCGCCGGACCATCCCCGCGACCATGGCCTGCCGTGCGACGACGTCACGTTCACCAGTCGGGACGGGCTGCAATTGGGCGGCTGGTGGCTCCCGGCAGAGTCCGCGTGGGGCACGGTGATCATGTGTCCCGGTCAGAATGGAAGCATGGATAAGGACGTACCCCAGGCGCTCCCGCTGCATTGCGCCGGATTCAACGTGCTGATGTTTGACTTTCGCGCGCACGGGCGTTCCGAAGGGGAAACCGTGACCATTGGGGCGCTGGAACAGGCGGACTTATTCGGCGCGCTGGATTATCTCGCGGCGGAATATGACATCACGCGCGTGGGGGTACTGGGGTTGAGTATGGGCGCGGGCGTGACGTTGATGGTTGCGGCGCAGGATACACGCATCGTCGCGCTGGTGGTTGATGGAGCGTATCCCTCATTAGCGAGGCTGCTGACCGGCTATTTGCGAGCGCGAAAACTTCCCGGTCCACTGGCGCGCGGATGCGCCCGGTTGATCCTATGGGCGGGTTCGCTGCGCACCGGCTACCAGATTTACCGCGCCAATCCCGCTGATCTGGTCGCGCGCATCACGGCTCCGACGCTGTTCATTCACGGCGATCAGGATACGTTTGTGTCACCTGATGAAGTTGCGGTGCTGCGCGGTGCAATTGACGCGCCCACCGATCTCTGGCGACTGGGGGACTCCGGTCATCGCGAAGCCTTCCGCCACCACCCCGAGGAATACAATCAGCGTGTGATCGCGTGGTTCGAAACGCACTTGGCCGAAGATCAGTGACCGGATTCGCGCGTGTGTTGGAGTGTTGATGCAGTGGACAACGGCTTCCGCACCGCAGAGGATTGTGATTGTGCCGCGCGCCGCACTTGTAGCATACTTGTGAGTGCTAATCCCCACAGCGCGACAGTGTACATCAGCAGATATGGGAGCAGCGCAGGCAACCGATCCAGAGCCAACAGCGCGCCGCCCGCCGCGTATGCACCGAGCAACAATTCCCCGATAGTCACTGCATCCAGGGGCAGCGCGTAACCGCTGGCATGGATGCTGCCGTCGAATTTCGGCGTGCGCTTGAACTCCTGCCGCACTCCTGGCGAATGCAGCCCTTGCAGCACGCCCACTGTGTTGTTGAGTACCATCGCCGCGCCAAGCAGCCCTTGTAGCGGCAAATACAGCAGCGTGTGCCACCAGCGGCGGCGTAGCGCCCACTGCCCCGTGATCATGATCAGTGTGTGAATTATGCCCACGACGCCGAATAACGGTCCCAGGTCGGGTAACTGTGCGAACATATCTCCGGCGATCAGAATGGGCGTCAACAGCAGGATCAACAGTAGTAACGGTTGCACCGCATACGAGGACAGGTGTATCAGTCCCATAAACCGCGCGCCGAGGCCGTAACGTTCCGCGCGCAGCAAAGGCCGTGCGTGGCGCAGCAAATTTTCCGTCATGCCGGTGGCCCAACGTCGCTGTTGGCGTTTGTACGCTTGCACCTGTGGCGGAATCTCGCCGGGAACTGCGACATCCGGCACAAACAGGAACTCCCAATCCCGCAGCAGCGCGCGATACGAGAGATCGAGGTCTTCGGTGATTGTCGCCGCCGACCAACCGCCCGCATCACGCAGAGCATCTACACGCCACACCGCCCCCGTGCCGTTCATCGAAAAGGGCAGATCGCCCCGGCTGCGTGCCGTCTGTTCTACTGCGAAATGGGCATCCAGAGTCAACGCCTGCACGCGCGTCAGCCAATTCGCACCTGCGTTACGATGTTCCCAACGTGTTTGCACCAATGCCAGCCGGTCATTGGTCACGCAATATGGCACAGTACACCGCAAGAAGTCCGGCGGCGGCGCGAAGTCCGCGTCCAGAATGGCGACGTACTCCGCATCTGTGCGCGCCAGCCCATACGCCAGTGCGCCCGCCTTGTAGCCCTCACGGGTCGGGCGGCGGATTAACTCAATGAACGTCACACCCTGTGCGCGCCACGCGGCGATTTGCTGTTGTAAGACCGTCGTTGTTTCGTCGTCGGAGTCATCAAGGACCTGCACGCGCAATTTCTCGCGCGGATAATCCAACTGCGTACATGCGTCAATTAGGCGCGCGGCGACATGTACTTCGTTGTATACAGGAATCTGTACGGTTACGGTGGGGAGATCGGCTTTGTCCAGCGGGGGCAACGCCGGAGCGGTACGAATTGCACGAGCATAGATTAGCAGCAGCACGCCGAAACTCGCGACGAAGATCGTCACCAACACTGCCGCGATCATATAGGCTACCGCCGCCAACGTGAGCAAAACACTAACCATTACATATTCCCATCTACAAGGCCGCCCAACCATACCTG
>CBEVZO010000263.1:0-5848 GCA_965554365.1 uncultured Anaerolineae bacterium | reverse complement strand
TGTTTCAGGGATAGCAAGCGTATAACGTCCCGATCGCGGAGATGCCAACTGGGTGTCGTCTTCTTGGGCAACTGATGGCGTGACAAATGTGATCATCAACAGTGAAATAAACAAACAAAACAGCGTACTGAGGTTTTTCCGACCCATGAGCTTGCTCTCCTTCCACACTTCGATGTTTTTGTGGATTGGCGATAAATACGTAGTTGTACTACATGACAGACAGGGCGCAGATACATATAAATGAACGCGGATTATACTCTGTGCCACATCACCATGTTATTCCTCAGTGTTCTCATCCACCGGCAGCACCACACGGAATGTACTGCCCTCGCCCGGCACACTCTCGACCTCGATGCGCCCGTCGTGCAGCGCGATCACCCGCTGTGCAATCGCCAGCCCCATGCCCACATGGCGCGTGGTGCGCGCCTGGTCCGCGCGATAGAACCGCTCAAAGATGTGCGGTAGATGCTCCGGGTCGATGCCCGTGCCGGTGTCCATAATCTCGACGATGACCTCAGTGCCTTCATGCCGTGTCCGCACGGTGATGGTTCCGCCTTCGGGTGTGAAGCGCAACGCATTATCGAGCATATTCCCTAGCGCCATGTGTAAGTCGAAGGTGTCCGCACGCACGAGGGGGAGAGACGACGCATGTTCCGTGTGCAGCGTGTGCTGTTTAGACTGGACCTCGTGTTCAAATTTGTTGTACAGGCCCGTCAGGATAGTGTGCAACTGCACCGACTCTAGTGTGAGCTGTACGCTGCTGTCGAGCCGCGACATGGTGAGCATCACATCAATCAACTCACCCAGGTACAGCGCGTACTCTTTGATTTGCGCGGCCCAGGGCTGCACTTTCGTATTGGCCTCAGCGATCCGTTCCAGCACCTCGACCCCTGTGTAGATCACGGCCAGCGGCGTGCGGAACTCGTGTGATACGGCCTCGACAAAGCCGGTCAACATGCGCATACGGTCTTGCTCCAACCGCAGTTGCATGCGCTCCTCCTGCACGCGGCGTTCTTCGGTGATATCGCGTGTGATGCCGCATAATATAAACTGATCGCCGCGCGGTATGTCAAACAAGGCCCACTGCGTCATTTTCCGCGTGCCATCAGCGGCGATAATATCGCGTTCCAGCGTTTGTCTCGTTAGTGCACTGTCGCCGTGTGTTAACAGCGCCAGCGTTCCGGTGCGGATTGCCTCTTTCAGCTCTGGCGTGCGACGTTCGGGTGGGATCATATCGTATTCCACATCCCACACCTTGCGCCCGATAACCTCACCGCGTGCCAGCCCGGTAAGTTCCTCAGAGGCGCGGTTCCATTCGATGATCGTACCATCTACATCGACCAGCCGGATGGCATCATGCGAATGTTCAACCATGCCCCGGAAGCGCTCTTCGCTGTTACGCAATGCCATATCAGCAGCTTTGCGCGCGGTGATGTCGCGCACAATACTCTGCATGACACGCTGATTGTCATAGGCGATGACGCGGCTACTGACCTCAACCGTCATCTCTGTGCCATCTTTGCGGCGCTGTACATGCTCGAAAACGACGCTGCCTTGGGCCTGCAACTCGCGTATCAACGCGATATTGCGCTTCATTGCCGCTGGTGCGTAAATATCTGATAGCGTCAATTGCAGCAGTTCGTCCTTCGTATATCCTAACCGCTGGGCGGCGTTCTCGTTGACATCCATAAAGCGCTGTGTTTCCGGATCGACGATGAAAATCGCGTCGTGTGCGTGTTCGAACAACGTGCGATATTTCATCTCACGCGCTTCAAGCTGGCGCAGCAGCGGATTGCTGACAGCCCAAAACATCACCGCACCTAATACCACAAATAGCAGCCCCAAGCCACTAACTATCAGCCCCGCACGGATGAACGGCGCACGCACTTCTTCCATGTCGATTTTCGCCACGATCCCGAGATCGTATTCCGCGACCGGCTCATACGCCGCGAGGACAGTGACACCGCGATAATCCAGCCCGACCACCGTGCCGGATTCACCGGATAACGCACGGCGCATCGGTTCGGCCAGATCGGATTCGAAGGGCACAGAGTGTGGGTGATCCATATCATAATGGCGGTGATTCAGCAGGAACACGATCTGATCCCCTTCGAGGCGTGCCAGGTTGAACTCACCGGTGTTGCCAAACTCCTCAAACTGCTCGTGGGCCTCCTGTATTTGGCTGAGTGTGGCGTTGAACGTTTCTTCGGGGGTGCGATCAATGCCATAGTTCGCTTTGTCAAACCGCGCGACTGCTTCTAACAGCCGCGCCTGACTCTGTGCTGTTTCGACCAGGCGTTCGCGCTGTTGCTCGAAGGCAACACGATACAACACCTGGAGCGTAATGCCCCCCACACTGAGCGCAACACCCAGCATGATCACGATCAAGAGCAGGATTCTGCGGCGTTCATGCACCGTATCAGCCCTCCTGCTTGCAGCATGTCAGGAATTGAGAGAATGGCGAGAGGGGTATAGAACCCTCACAATGGAATGGTCTATTGTTGCTGTGCCGACATCCCCCCGCCAGGGCGCGACACACTGCCGATAATAAAAAGCTTGATATATGCTAATTTTTCAGGCAGACCCTTACTTCCTACTAGGATACTCGCGAACGCCTCTTTTGATCAAGTGGTTGTGCATGAGAGGAAGTGTTCAGACTTTGGGCAACGCGACTGTCAGTGCTTTGCTCATGCCGCCATCCCTCCCTACAGAAAATAGCTACCTACACGATTCCCGTAATCCTCACGCGCGCAGGGAATGGGGAATTTCAAAGTCATACGAATTCGATCAGGTGAGCTGGGGCGTGAGGATAGCGCTGCCGATAGAGTTGACGAGCATTCCACCGATAAACAAACAGATGATGCGCACTTTATGTTATGAACACTGGGTCGCGCTCCGCTGGTAGCACGGGCTTGTGCAGCGCGGCACGGGCGATCTGAACGGCGATGATGTGTAAACCTCACCCTCCGGTCCCCTCTCCACTTTGGCGCACTTTGCTCCTAAATCATGCAAAGGGGTTGGGGGGTGAGGTAAACCGTTTGCCGCGCGCTACGGCTCTATGGAGGTTGCCGCCGGAACAACCACCAGACGCGTCTCCGCAGGCGTGCGGCGCAGCGCGATCCCGAACAGGCCCAGCACCGGCACGAGCAAGGCCGCACTGGTCAGCAACGCGGCGCGTATCGAGACATCGCGCCCGATCACGCCGACGCCTGGCCCGCCCGCGATCTGCCCGATGGCATTCACCTGCCCGGACATCGAGAAGACTGTCGCGCGCACGTCCGACTCGATGTGCGGATTAATCCACGCATTGAAGATCGGCCCCCCGACGCCGTGCATCACGCGCACAACGAGGAATGCGAGAACGGCCAGTCCGAAGCCGGTGACGATGCCGAACGCGAACATTGCCGCCACGATCAGCGTGTGACTGACCAGCAGCATCCGCAGCACGGCGCGCGCGTTGTTCACATCCACGCGGCGGCGCACGATCTCGGTTCCGATGAGGGACAACAGCATCGACGCGACGCTAAATCCGGCGAACCAGATCACCACGTCAAAGCCACCCCAGGTAGGAAAGGTGAAGTTGTCGAGCAGGTGCGCAGTCCATAGCCGGTCAAAGCCCTCGCTCGACAGACCCACGAACAGCGTCACGCCCATGAAAATCAGCAGCACAGCGCGTCCACGCACGAGCCGCAGCCCCGCGCCGAACGTGCGGAACATTCCGCGCCAGGAGTCGCGCTCCGCTGGTGGTACGGGCGTGAATCCGCGCTCCGGCATGATGGCGATCAGCGCCAGTCCGAGCAGCATGAATAACACACCGCCGAGGATGATCGGAATACGCACATGCACACTGCCGAGGGCTGCGCTTGCCGCGATGCCGATCAGCCCGCCGATTTGTCCGGCTTGCGCACCGCGCACGAATGCCGTGCCCGCACGCTCTGTGCCGACCTCATCCGCGATCCACGCTTGTGTCGCGCCACTGGTGAACGTGTAGCCCAGGCCCCACAATACTTGTGCTGCCAGCACCGCCTCGAAATGCGGCACTGCGCCTTCAAGCGTGAATCCCGCGCCAATTAGCACCATGCCGATGATAATCGACAGGCGGCGGCTGTAGACATCGGCCACCACGCCGGTTGGAATCTCGAACACGAAGACCACCGTTTCGAGCAATGTGCCGACCAGCACGAGTTGCAGCGGGTCGAGGACTACGACTTCGACTTGATAAATCAGGTTGACGGTGACGATCAGCGCGAATAACATTGACATCGCGCCACTCATCACGAGATAGACGCGATACGCATCGCGCCGTTGGAATAACACAGCAATCACGGGGATTGTCCTTTGCAGAATCAGAATCACGTGATGGGTGTGATCGGAATTACGAATCACACAGGCTGGAGAGCAGCCTGTCGCCGCTGGGTGCTAGCGTATGAGTCTGCAAAGCGGGGAGTGTTGCTGCACGCAGCGCGATTAGCAAGTGCCCTCATTGATGATCAGGGTCGTGGTGGTGTGAGTGGTGGAAACTAACATTAGGACACCTCCTGTGTCGCTGCGTCGATCAAGGGGGATTATGCAGCGCGCATCATAGCACGGGGCGCGGCGCGCGTCAATTTTGTGGGACAACTCACGAAGCAGGGGGCGCGCTGCTTCGTTTAGGGCGAAATCAGGGCCAATGTTGGGCGCAGCAGAGCAACGCCCCTACGAAAACGGGGGTGATTCTACGCCGACAATAGCCCCGCCACACGCGCGATCACCACTTCGCCCACCTGCGCCTTGCTGATCAGGTCGAGCGGCTGCTGACCGCCGTCCGCGTCGAGCAGAATCACGCGATTGGTGTCGGCAGCGAATCCGGCATCAGGGGCGGTGATGTCATTCGCGACGATCATGTCGATCCCCTTGCGCGCCAATTTCGATTGCGCGTTCTGGATCAGGTTTTCGCTCTCAGCGGCGAAACCGACCACCACGCGCGGAAATCCTGACTGTGCGCGCTGCGCCTTCACTTCGAGCAGAATATCGGGATTGCGCGCCAGTGCCAGCGTGGGCGCAGCATCCGAATCCGTAGACTTTTTGATCTTTTGCGTCGCGACCTGCGCGGGGCGGAAATCCGACACCGCCGCCGCCATGATCAGCGCGTCTGCATCAGCGCTATGTGTTTGCACTGCCGCGAGCATCTCCTGCGCCGTCTCCACTGGGACCAACGTCGCCCCAACCGGCACGGGCAGCGTGCTTACGGTGCTGATCAGCGCAACCTCCGCGCCCGCGTCGAGCGCCGCCTGTGCCAGCGCGTAGCCCTGTTTGCCGCTGGAGCGATTCGTGATATGCCGCACCGGGTCCAACGGTTCGCGCGTGCCGCCCGCCGAGATCACGATCTTGCGCCCACTCAGCGCCCCCTCACGACCGAACACGCGCCGGATATGACCGATCAGTGTGGGCGTCTCCGGGAAGCGTCCCTTGCCAACCATGCCCGACGCAAAGCGCCCGATCTCTGGCTCGATCACCGTCACGCCGCGCGCGCGCAGTGTCGCGAGATTCGCCTGTGTCGCGGGATGGTCGTACATGCCGCCATCCATCGCGGGCGCAATCACCATCGGGCAGCGCGACGCGAGCGCCGTCACAGACAGCAAATCATCCGCCAGCCCCGCCGCGAGTTTCGCCATCGTGTTCGCGGTGATCGGGGCGACGACAAACAGGTCCGCGCCTTCGCCCAGGCCGACATGCGCAACGTGTGTCGGCAGTCCCCCACCTACGTCCGAGAACCACATTGACGTATACACCGGGCGGCCCGTGACCGATTGGAACGTGATCGGCAGCACGAAACGCTGCGCCGCTTCGGTCAGCAACACATCCACCT
>CBEVZO010000262.1:0-5860 GCA_965554365.1 uncultured Anaerolineae bacterium | reverse complement strand
TCCACCAGCCACAGCGTCACGTTCGTTGTGCCGATGTCGATGGCTGCGCCCCACAGCGGCGCGTCGTCCTGCAGATGGCCCGCCCATACGTTGATCAGCCGCGCGGGGCCGTTCGGACGGTCCCAGGTGTCGGCTTCGAGCAGCACCGTCACCAACCAATCACCCTCACGCAACACCGCACCTAACCGTCGCAGCAGCGCCAGCGAGATTTGATAGTCCGGGATGCCAGTCTGGTTGCGCAACGCCGCTTGCAGACGGCTCCAGTCGTCGGTTTGATCGTCCATACTCGGCGGGGTAAGTTGCACCCGCACATAGCGCAAGGGCTGTGCATCAGCAGGATCGTAGCCTGCGGGCAGCTGCACCTTGATGACCGTGCGATCCGTCGTGAGCCGCCGTTCGATCTTCTCTTGCGGCGGGATCATGACCGACACATCACCCTCAACAGCGGTTTGGCACGCCAGCGCGTACCCTGCCGCCACGTCAGCCGGTGTCAAACGCAGTGTACTACGTCGCCGCGCAGCGCCCGCCGTGATCTGAACAGCACATCGCCCACAACGGCCTTGCCCGCCGCAGGGTTGGAAGATATCCAGCCCCACCTGCGCCGCCGCTTCACTGAGCAGCGTGCCGGTAGGAACTGAAACTTGCGAATGGCCTTCAAAGTTGACGGTGTGCTGTTCCATATCTTCTCGCTACCTTTATAGTGCCGTTTTCAAGAACGCGGGCAGATCAACCGCCTCGCGCGGACCTACACGGATTTCCCAGTCGGGCAGCTCTTCCTCGAGTTCACCCGACAGCACCGCGACGTGTCCAGGCAAGATCACGCGCTTGACGTTGACCTTCGACGCGACATCGAACTGTTTGATCGACTTGGCAATGCGCTCTGCGTCGAACTTGCCCGCCGCCCATGCCGTGAGGACGCTCATCCCCTCGGCGTCGGTCACGACCAACCACGCGGGCAGACCGGAGCTTTCGACCTCGTTCGCCACGCTGAAGTACGTGATGCTGAAGTTGGTCGTCACCAGCACCGGGTCGTCGGGCGACGGATCGTTGATCTCGTAAATGCCCGGCTGCACCTGGATCGGCTTTTGCGGGTCGGTGTAGATATTCTCACGCAGCACCAGCAGCGGATATACGACTTCCGGTGCAAAGTGGTCGATGATGACCACGCCCGCATACTTGGCAATCGCCTGCGTCGCGAGTACCGCTTCCTTCACTGGATCGCCCACGTCGCCAGGGAAGGCGATGATCGGGAAGCCCAACGGACGGAAGCTCTTCTTGAGCGCCAACCGCCGAATCTGTGTGCTGAGCGTCAGTGAGGCGCTCATCTCGCGCGTGGACGGATCAAGCACAAGATCATTCACGCCCGCGCCCTTGACCTTCTCGGTCAGTTCTGCCAGCGCGTCAAGGTCTGCGCCCGCCACAACCAACGGCGCTTCGTGTTGTTTGGCGAGTGCCGCCATCGCTTCCCAGTTATCCGCGTTAGCGCCGCAGATGAGCGGATTTTCACCATCCAGTGCTTGCAGCCCCGCCTCGATGAGCGCGGGATCGTCGCTGATCAGCACCAGCGGACGGTCGGAGGCTTCGCGCACGGCGTTGATCGCTGCCGTAAACGCGCCCGCATCCCCGGCTTCCGCCTGAACCGCGAACCCATCCAATGTGAGGTCCATGCCCACATAATCCACTACGTAGCCAGTAGCCGCCGTCACAAATGTTTTGATCTCGTCGGCGGATTGCGTATCGCGCACACGCACGAACACGCCCGGCTTGTGGACAAATCTCTTCTCGTGCCGGAACAACACAGTTTCGTTGCCAGTCTTGACTTCGTGGCCGTTGGCCTTGAGCGTCACCAGGCGCACCGGCGGTTCCGCCGCTTCGGACAGTTGGGCTTTGGCGTCGTCGGCTATGTGCGGGCAGGCCGCGAGTTCGACCTGCTTGGCTGCCAGTTTCATCGCAAACGCGAGACAGGTCGGAAAACCGCAGTCTTTACAGTTCGTTCGCGGCAGCAGTTTGTAAATCTGAATTCCTGAGAGTGCCATTCGTCATCCACTCCTTGCCGCTAAGCTTCGGGTACAGCCATCAGCGCGTCGATTGCTTCACACACGCGCTTGAGGCTTTCAGGGTGACGCAGAACCACAATGTCCGCGCCAGATTCGAGTAGCACCACCGAAGTCAGCGTTTCCCAGGTGATCGCGCGTTCTTGCCATGCGCCCCAGGCTTCCGGTACATCATCGCCGACCTTCGCTTCTTTGGTCTTCCAGGCTTCATAACCGGGCGTGACGACCATCGGCAGTTGCGTCATCGCGTCACCTTGCAGCGCCGCGAGGCGCAGACGCTCCATGACGGAGTAGCCGTATTCGATGCCGTAGCCCAGCGCCGCCGTCGTCGGGTCCATCAGGACACGCTCCAGCGGCAAGCCCATATCACTGATCAGGATGTTCAACTGCTTGGCGAGGTTCACGTCCATCGGGGTACTCGCAATCACCAGATGGTCGTTCGCCATTGCCGTCGCCACGATAGTGCGGTAGTTCTTCTCCTCGCACAGCCCCAACGCGAGTTTCTCGCCTTTGGTGGCCTCCGCCACCGGGACCAGTAGTTCGTTATCCAGATCAGCTTGACCGGGGCCGAACACCAGCAACGGCAAGCTGCACGCGCCGAGTACCGCTTTGACCGCGTTCACCGCGTCGTCTGGGGTGATCGGCGAGCCGTCGGCGTTGGTAGGCCGCAGCACCAGCAGGATCAAATCTGCGCCTGCTTCCTCAGCAGCTTTAGCCCACGCCGCCGGATCGTCGACCACATCGCGCCACACTTCTAACAGTAGCGGCGACCAGTCTTCCGGGCGGCAGTGCGTGATCTCAACAGCGATCACCGGGCGGTGCGGGGTAGGCTGCTCAAAGTGCATGAAGGGCAGCGCCTGCGTGCCGCCAACTGTCACCACACGCGACCGTGTACCGCCGTCGTCAGCCGTCGCGCCTATCGTGACCGTGCGGACAGTGCCTGACCATGAGTCCTTTGGAATCTCAACAGTCATGTATAACTCCTTCTCCGCAAAAAACCTTTACCTAAATACAGTCTGTCATGTAATTGCACAAGCCGCCCTGATCCGGCTGGGGAGTCCCCAAACCGGTGTCAGGTTGAGCGTGCTGTAACGTATTGGGTGCAATGAGATTGGCTTATGCATTACCCATTTCTCGTGCCCAGCGACGCGCTTCGTCACGTCGCCGGATAAATGTCTCCAGCGGAGCTTCTCGCTCCGCCCTGATACCTAAATCCTTAAGATCGGTACTGTCTCCAGCAGCCAGATGTCGCAGCAGATGCCGGTACGACAACATCGCCGCCGGATACGAGATGCCATCCGCGTTGTGCATCAAAAACACGATGCGCACACCCATATCGCGCATGATCTGCGCAGCGGCGGTTAGCGGAATATCCGGCGGAACCTCCGGCACACCTTCGGTCATAATTTCCCCGGCAGTCAGGTCCGCACGATCATCACGCGTATACGCTCGCGCCAAATCGTCCCGACTCACCACGCCCACCGCATGACCTTCGTGATCCAGCACAATCAGCCCCTCGTGATTGTGTTCCAGCAGCAATTGCGTGATCGCCACAATGGGCGTATCCGGTGGACAGGTGGGAACCCCAACGGTCATCAGATCGCGTACCAGTGTAACGTCAACCATGTTGGGGCCTCCCTCCTGTGTCGTGATACAAAAACCGAGCGATTAGCTTTTAGCGGTTAGCAAAAGGCTTATGCCAATCATCAACGTTAGCGCACACCGTGCAACACAGGTGTTTGCTAACAGCCAATCGCTAACTGCTAACGGCTGTTTTTTAGAAGATCGGGTCCATGACCAGCGCCGGATGGTTTTGCTGCTCCATCCAGGCCAGTAGTTCCTCGACAGTCCCTGCCGAACGCTCATCCGCGATCTTGTTGATCAAGTCGGGATCGCCTTCGCGCTCTGCGACAGCCTGGAACTCAGCCGCCATCGTTTCTTTGAGTACGCTGCTCATCCAGACCACGCGCTTAAAGCCGCCATCCGCCGAGATGAACTTGGGGCTGATCAGATAGAACTTGCCCACACCCATTACACCCGGTGTTTGCAGCCCGCCACCCGCCATACCCGCCAACGTGCTGAACGTCATGCCCGCCGGGGTCATGCTGGTGTCTTCACGGCTGACAACCATCACCCCGTTAGTTTCGGGGATCAGCATCACAATACATTCGAAGCAGCCGCAGGCGGTCATGGGATTTTCCATGATCGAGTACATCGAGACTTGTTCAACTGAACCGTGCGAGCCACTCTTGGCGTACTCGTTGATGCCAGTGAAGTAGCCTTTGTGCTCGTCAATCGTTGTGCCCAGCTTGATCGGCTGGTTGGGGCCGGTCGGGTTGATGCTGAAGGACGCTTTGCAGTCGAGCCAGTTGTAGGCTCCGCACAGCCCCAGACGCTCCGGGCTGACGATGCACACATGATCCGGGGCGAACGACTGGCAGAGCGGGCAGCTATAGAACTCGTCCACTGCATTGTCGGGCAGGTCTGCGAGCCTCTTGTTGCGGAAGTCATAGGACTCGCGGGCTGTATCCAACCACTCCTGCACTTTATCCGGCTCGGTGTAGATCGTGACCTGCACCTTATCCACAATCGCGCCAAAGTCGTCGTGGAGGCGGGCGTGCAGAATCTTGCCGAAGTGCTCCAGATCAAAGCCCTTTTCGGCGGCGGCGTTGGAAACGCGAATCCAGGCGATGTCACGCTGTCCGATATGCTGGATGCCCGACGCGCCATTGATGAAGTAATGCACCTGGCGTTCGAGTACCGGCTCGAAGTCCGGCTGCATCTGGCGACCGGCCACCTTGATCACGATCCCCATATCCATCGACGATTGTGGATCAAGCTCGTCGAAGCCGGGTCCAATCACCTCGATCTTGCCGTCGGTCACTTCGTCGAGATCGGTCATGTAGAGATACTCGAAGCAGCGCGAGTATTTGCCGCCAAACTCGATGCGCATATCGGCCTTGCGCACTACTTCGCCCTCAAACGCCGAGCCATACGGCACCGGCACCGGCACATCGGAGACGCGCACTTTGACACCGCGCACCTCGATACATTTTTGCACCAGAATTTCGGCGCGTTCGAGGTCGTTTTCGCCTTCAATCTCGTTGAAGGGCATACTCACGACGTGCTCGTAAGTCGTCACGCCAGTAGGCAGGATTTCGGGGATCACGGTATCTGCGATCACGGGGAATCCGAAGTTGATCGCACCCGCTGCTGCCGCGTATTTCAGGTCATCCACTTCACCCAACGCCAGCACAAAGGCGAACACGCGTGACTTGTTGTACATCAGGATTTCGCGTGCCATACCGCCCTTCATGCCGCCAAAGGTAAGCGCCGAACGGACCGCAAAACCTAGCGCATAGATCGCGCTGATTGTGTCAGTTCCGAACGGCACGGTGTAGGTGTCATACCCCAGTTCGACGCCTTCTTCCGTCAACTGATGAATGATGCTGCGTCCGTTCACGTTACCGGAGAGGAAAGTGAGGATATTGCGGCGCTGGAGTTCACGTACGATCTGCACCGCGATTTCATTGGTTTTGGCTGCGCCGACAATCGCCGCGAAACCGGGCATACGCCCATCCACTAACTGGATACCCCAGGACCGCAACTGAATGTCGTCGATAGGGCCGTTGAGATAACCACCTGCGCCATTGCCGCCGCCATTACCGAGGTTAGTGTAGGCAGTCCCACCCGCGAGTTCCATACCGGGCATCGGCTCCGGCTGCAAGCCGTAGATGAACCGGATCGCTTGAATGCATTCGGCGGCGAGCAGGGTCGCCATGCCGCTGTCAAGCGTTTCGCCCAGG
>CBEVZO010000261.1:0-5867 GCA_965554365.1 uncultured Anaerolineae bacterium | reverse complement strand
AATACGCGCCGCTGGGCAGCGAGTGATCCACCACAATCTGCACCCCAGGGAACAACTCCGCCGCCGCTACTGTGAGCAAAAATGCCAGCGACCGCCGGTAAATGCGTCCGCCATCGCTGGAGTTCAACCGCACCGGCTGTACCTGCACATCGCGTGTCACGGGACGGGTGAGTTCGCGCAAGCGCCCATCGACCAACGCCGCCATCGCCAACGCACCATGCGGATTATGTGTACGCTCGTAGCTCTGCACAAACACTTCGAGCGTAGTATCCACTGGCCCTTCAAGCACCACACCATCAGGAAATATCACCTGCACCGTCGTGCGCGGCGGAGCCTCATGTACCATTGTCTTTTCTTGATCGTCCATCACCAATGCCACCCGTCTATTAACCATTACACCCAATCACCACGCCGGTCCGCGCAGGCACATCAAGCGTCAGCGTATCCGCACTGAGTTGGGCCTGAGCCGTACCAAACAGCAGAGTGGGTTCGCCGGTTATGTTCTGCATCGGAACTTGGAGCGTTTTACTATCTAACGCGGTATTAAACGCCACCACACAGCGCTCATCTTCATATACGCGTTCGTACACGTAAAGTTCCCCTTCTGCAAGCAAGGTACGGTACACGCCACGTCGCAGCGCCACATGCGTCTTGCGCAGTTGGATCACCTGCTTCACAAAATCGAGCAGTTCTTGATCCCACTGCCCCTCATCCCAGGGGAACGCCGCCCGACACCCCGGATCATAGCCGCCAGCCAGCCCAATCTCATCACCATAGTACACGGTCGGCGCGCCGGGCATGGTCATCTGGAACAACATCGCCAGCATCAGCGCCGCGCGGTCATGATTCACCATGTTGAGGAAACGCGGCATATCGTGGCTGCTGAGCAGGTTCATCTGCGCCATCGTGATATCCCAATCGTACAGCGTCAGCATGTCTTCAATTTCCTGCACAAACTGCGCCGCGCCAATCGGTTTGGGCGGGGGATACGTGCCGCCAAGCCATAGATTCGCCAGCGAATGCGCGCCAAAAAACGCAATCGCCGCCCGCGTCTGAATGTAATTCATTACCGCGTCGAATTGATCGCCTTGCAGCCAACGCTGCGCCTCAACCCAAATTTCACCCACGATGTAGGCTTCCGGATTAATCGCCTTCACACGGCTGCGGAACTCCTGCCAGAATGCATCGTCATCGATTTCGGCAGGCACATCCAACCGCCAACCGTCGATCCCGAATTGCATCCAGTATTCCGCGACGTTGAAAATAAACTCACGCACCTGCGGATTCTCGACATTGAACTCCGGCAGCGCGTGCAGTCCCACCCATGCCCCATAATTCGGCTTCTGCGTGTGATCATACGCGTTGAGCGGAAAACCATTGATCGTGAACCAATCCACATAAGGCGATCCCTCGCCGCATTCCAGCACATGATTGAACTGGAAAAAGCCCCGGCTGGCGTGATTAAACACCCCGTCGAGTACAAGCTTGATATCCCGCGCATGTGCCGCGTCAATCAACTCTCGCAGCGCCGGATTGCCGCCGAGCAACGGGTCCACGTTGAAATAATCGTGTGTGTGATAGCGGTGATTGAACGCCGACTGGAAAACCGGATTGAAGTAAATCGCTGTGATACCCAGGTCTGCCAGATAATCCAGACGTTCCGCCACGCCGAGCAAATCACCGCCCTTGAATCCATAGACGGTCGGCGGCGCATCCCAGGCTTCCAGGTTAGCCGGTTTCGTCACCCGCGTGCTGCTGGCAAAACGATCGGGAAAAATCTGGTAAAACACTGCATCTTTCACCCAGTCGGGTGTCTTAATCAATATCGTCACTGTGTTCTCTCACTCTATTGAATGCTGCGCAATCAAAACCCACGCCCGCAGCGCAGATCGTACCGTTTCTACGCGCGGGCGGCAAAGTATTCCGGCATTTTAGTACACCGGGCTTCAACGCCGGACCCTAGTACGCCGTATCATCTTCATCAATATACTCTAACGGCGCATCACGATATTCCGGCGCAATCGCGATCAAGTCTGTCTCACTGAGAACTTGGCCGTTCAACGCGTCAAATAATTCAGGATTCTCTGCGCCATCTACCGCGTACCGCCAGTGCTGGGGTTCCATCTGACGCAGCACCGACCGGCAGACATCGCAGCGCACCGTCCGTCGCACACGAGGAATCCCCAACACGCGGTAGCGCCGGTCTTCAAGCGACAGCAGCCCATCTTCACACACCGGGCACACCGAGAGTACAAAACCCTCCTCATACCGCGCAACATTCGCCGCCTGCCGCACATACGTCCCCACGTAGGTCAGCACGCCCAATATCAGCAGCCCGCCGAGAACCAACACAACTATCGACAGCCCGCCATCAGATTTGGACGCCGTTTCAATCGTAATCACCTCCGTCGTGCCGCCAGCAGGATCGTCAGCGAAATCGTCAGCGGGATCAGCACCCGTCGTCCCGTCTCCAACGTTCGCCGCAACAACCGCCAGCGGGGTTTGCGAAGGTGTAGCTGTCACGGTTGGCGGCGGTGCGCTTGGCTCAACGGTTACAGTAGCAGGTTCCAGCGTCGGAACCGGCGTGTCTGATGGCAGCAACGTGCCGGTGGGCACATCCGTCGGGATAGTAGTAGGCGCAGCAGTCAACGTGGCGGTCAATGTGGCAAACGCGGTAACCGTTGCGCTCGGCACAGGCGTAGCACTGGGCAACACAGTGGTTAGCGCAATGGTTGGCGAAAGTTCTACTACTGCGGCGTCACCGTGCGGTGTCACTGTCGGGAGTGCCGTGCGCGGCACCGTCGGTGAGACAGTGGGCAAAACGGTGGGCGACACAGTAGGCGGAACCGTCGCAGTCGCCGTCAGAGTGATCGTTGTCACCGTTGGCGGCACATCTGTCACGGTTGCAGTGAGCGTTGGACTCGGAATTGCAGTGGACGTCAACGTGGCGGTCGAGGTATGTGTGGCGGTCGCCGTTGCTGTCGGGGTGAGAGTCGGCGTCAGAGTCGGACTTGGACTCGGTGTATGCGTCGCGGTCGGCGTTGCAGTGAATGTAGGCGTGGGCGTATCCGTTACCGTTGGGGTCACGCTGGGCGTGTACGTCGCCGTAGGTGTGTTCGTCGGCGTAAACGTCAGCGTGGACGTTGGTATAGGCGTAAACGACGGCGTGAGATTCGGCACATCCAGCACCGGCAATCCCTCGATCTCGTCCATCCACAGCACCAGATCGTACCGCAGCCAGCCATACCCCTCACCAAACCGGATCAGCACCCAATCCACCGCTTCGTCGTGCGCCAGCGGCTCGACTACGTCACCCGTGAACACTTCGCCCAAGATTGGATATTCTAGACCAGGGCCAGCGCGCACAAAACCAGTCTGCGTACCGACATTAACCCAATTCGCGTTAGGCGTAATCGTTGGCGTACCGGGCGCATTAAAATCGTCGAGCGCAGGAACAGGTGTAGGCGCAGGATCGTCGATGACCGGTAGCGCCGCGAGATTTTCCCGCCAGGTCACACCGTCCACCTGAATCCAGCCCTGCGTGGAAAGGTACAGGATCAACACCCATTCGCCATCTGGGGTACGCGCCATAGGCTGTACCCACGCCCCAACCGACAGCGCCCCTAACACATCATAATTCAGACTGGGGCCACCGCGCACGTTGATCCCCTGGACTACATTCACCCAGTTGATATTCGGCGTGGGCGTAGGATCATTCTGCGCCAATGTCAGATCGTGGGTCTGATATGCAATCAACAGCACCAACGCGATCAATAACCCCATGCCGAAACGACGCGCCATAGACGACATATACGCCCTCGATTATAAATCGGACAACGCGACTATCCTACCACGACACTCCGCCCAAACCAATATCTGTGCAGGATGTGTGTTATCAGAAACAATGAGACGGCGACGCAGTGACCACCACCACGTCCGCCGTCCTGTATTGTCTGTCGCTGCTCAGCGGAGCAGCACGCTTATTAGAATTACTGTGTCAGGATAAACGCGATGATATCCTGGAGTTCTTGCTCACTGTAAGTATCGCCATAGCTCGGCGGCATCATGTTGACAAAGTCTTCCACCACATACGCGCCAGGGTCCACAATGGCTTCGTAAAGATAATCCTCTGCTGACAAGCCATCAACCCGCGTCGCGGCACGCTCGCCCATGCCCACAATCGCCGGGCCCAAGCTATCTTCAGGGCCATGACAGGAGCCGCAAGCAGGCGCAAAAATGGCCTCGCCGTTAGCTGCATCACCAACGGCAACCGCTGCGGCTTCACCTTCGTCACCAGCGGCTTCTTCGTCAGCACCAACGGTGGCCTCGGCCTCGTCTACCTCCTCGGCGTCACCGGTTTCAACCTCGTCGGCACCGGCGTCCGCTTCTGCGGCATCTTCTGCGACATCCTCATCGCCCATTGCAGCATCCGCTGCACCTCCAGATTCGACCATGATATAGGTCACGACAGCTTGCAGTTCCACGTCGGATAGATCATCGCCATAGCTCGGGGGCATGAAATCGGCAAAACCCTCGACAACATAGGCACTGGGATCAACAATGGACTGATACAGGTAATTTTCTGCCGACATGCCCGCTACCCGCATCGCAGCACGTTCAGCCATGCCAAGGAACGCCGGGCCAGCACCATCTTGCGCACCATGACATGACGCACATAACGAGGCAAACAAATCACCGCCCATCGTCACAAGTTGTGCTTCATCAAGCGGCTCGCCATCATCAGCTTCATCACCCGCAACAACCGTGTCACCCTCATCGGCGGGCAGCACTGCTACCTCCACACCGCCCTGTAACTCATCTCTGAGTTCAGGTTCTTCACCGGGCGGCAGCGTTGGGATCGGAGTCAGGTCTTCCGCCAGATCGCCGCCGCCACACGCGCTGAGCAGCACACCAGTCGCCAGCACTGCCACCAGCACAATCCAGATTCGCTTGAACACAATCAACCCTCCGTTTTGGTTAGCCCACGCGGGGCTTGTCCAGTTCATAACCACTATTACCCGGCGTCGCCTGTGTTCAGGCTACGGATGAAGTTTACGATGTCCCAGGTATCACCGGGGCTGAGGTTTTCGGCGAGGCTCGGCATCCGGCCCCAACCCAGCGTAATCCGCCGGAAAAGATCGTCGTCACTTAACTGCGGGACACGTGCCGTGACGGCGGGGATGCCCGTGAAGTATGTGCCCACAGCAGGCTCGATGGCGTCTGCATTGCCCCCCACACCATAGTCGGCGTTTGCGCCGTGACACATCGCGCAGTTGATGCTAAACAACGCCGCACCGCGCGCAATCGAGGTGTCCGTCGCCGGGAGCGGAGCGCTGGCGGGATCGTTGCCAATCATCACCGGCCCTTGAATCGGGATCGCTTCCGGCGGCACGGCACGGCGTGGCCCTTCCTGATGCCCGACCGCCACCGTATCTGACATGGTGTTGACCCAGCCAAACTCGATCACTTCGTAGCTCAACAGTAAGGGGATTGCCATCACAATAGCCCCCACCGTACTCACCGCACCCCAAAACAGCAGATGCCGGATACCCTGCGATTTAAACTCCGCCGCATCCTCGCGCTTCACGACTTCGGCGTGGTGCGTCTCAAACACACCGACGACCTGCTCCGCGACGCCCGCCTCAGCACGGACCTGCACGCCGATGTACCCGTCCGTGATGCGCTCATCGTACATCTCACGCACCAGGATCGGGAAACGATTTTGCAGCAAAAAACCGATGAACACACCCACCATCGTACACAACGCGATCAACTCGAAGTACATGATCGCCGCAGGTGGCACAGGTGTAAGGTCTTGTCCGCCCACATGGACGGGATAGATCGCGGGCGTGCCGAACGAGATAAAC
>CBEVZO010000260.1:0-5872 GCA_965554365.1 uncultured Anaerolineae bacterium | reverse complement strand
TCACAACGCCTACTGCCGCGAGGAGTAATGTTGATGCATGAATGGACGTTAACCTACAATGACCCGATGGCCCCGCGTATCGCCGCTGATGCGCGCACCGGACGCACACAAACCGCCGACGATCAGACCTGGCAACTGCGCCTCGGCGCGCCGACCGACCCCGCTGTAACACTCGAAACGCGCTACGGTGGGCGCATGGGGCTGGCGCGCATCGTACCGATCTGGGTCCTCGGACGGCGGCAGGTGATCGAGACACAGGGCTATCACGCGCCGCCTGTGCTGACCGCCTTCGCCCCAGACTATTTGCGTGTGCGCGCCGATCTCACCATCGCGCTCACGATCACGTATGAATTCTGGGTCATGGAGTCGCAGGCGATTGGTGGGCGCTGCACCGTCCACAACACCAGCGATCAACCGCAGAGCCTCCAACTTGATCTGACCGTGCAGGCCGCGCGCGAAAATCAGACGCTGCAACTGTTCTTCCTCTCCCTGCACGACGGCACGACCGCCTTGCAGCTAGGACGTTTGCCGGACCTGCAACCTGTGCTGCTGCTCGAAAACGCGCAGGATGCTGGAACCAGCCGCTCCCGCCTCAGCCGCCCGGTGATGGACCTTCCGCCGGGTGAGTCGCAAACGCTGCGCTGGGTGTTGGGCGGCCTGCCGTCGCGTGACGAAAGTCTCGCGCTGGCGTACAAATGGCTCTCCGCGCCGGACTGGGACGCCTACATCGGCGAGACAGAGAAAAATGCGCAAGCTGTCCCGCACATCGAAACCGGCAACCGCGACTGGGACCTCGCGCTCGCGTGGAGTCAGCAGCTTGTGCTGCGCTCGTTCCTCGCCGCGACCGGGCAATTACCGTATCCCTCGTTTGTCAGCGCGCGCAAAACCAGCACCGGCTACTCCGTCACCGGCACATACAGCAGCGGATTCGCCGCGTCCTGGGGCGGACAGACCATACCGGACGCGCTCAGCATCGCGGGGACCGTCGCCCTCAGCGCGCCGGAACTCGCGCAGGGCATCGTGCGCAACTTCCTCGCCGTGCAGCGTGACGACGGTTGGATCGACGCACGCCCCGGTCTGGACGGACAGCGCACGCACGTCCTCGCTCCACCGATGCTCGCGGCGCTAGTCCACAGCATCTACCGCTATACCGGCGACAAGGACTTTCTCGCAGAATGCCTCGACGGGCTGGTAGGCTTGTTCTTCCGCTGGGCGCAGTCCCCGCAGCAAGACATGGATCGCGATGGCGACGGCGTACCGGAATGGAGCCACCTGCATCAGGGCGCACACGATCAAAGCCCCACGCTGGCGGAGGGTCGCCACTGGGCACAGGGCCTCGACATCACGACCATCGAAGCACCAGACCTGATCGCCTACCTGCTCCACGATGGGCGCTTGATCATGCACTTCGCCGAACTCGTGAATCGCCCCGACGTGGCTGCCGATGTCGTGCCACTGGTGGACACGCTCGCGGCAGCGCTCGATGCCATGTGGGACGCCGATGCCAACCAATTCCGCTATCGTGACCGCGATTCGCACACCTCTGCATCTGGCGCGGTAGTCTTCCAGGGCAAGGGTGATGAGGCGATCAGCACAAATACGGCGTTAGAGGAACCGGGCCGTTTGATCCTGCGCGTCTCCGGCGGCCTGAGCCGCAAACCCCGCATGGAGTGCCACATTGAGGGCCTCGACATTGACGGTAATCCGACCAACGAAACCGTGTCCAACGACGCATTTATGTGGTATCGCGGCGGCGGCACAGCGACCACCACCGCCGCGTGGCGCGAGATCACGCACCTGAAGTTCGGCGGGCTGAGCCGTGTGTTTAAAATCGAAGCGCGCACCGTCGATCTTTCGCGGCCTGATATCGCGCTCTTTGCCCCGTTGATCACCAGCGCCATCGGCGACGACCGTGCCGCGCGACTGGTGACAGCGCTCACCGATCCCGACCTGTATTGGCGTGCCTGTGGCCTGAGCTGCGTGCCCGCCAGCGATCCGCAGTTTGATCCATCGCACCGCGAGGGTCCCGGCGGCAGTTGGCCGGAGTGGAACGCGCGGCTCGGTCTTGCACTGCTGCAGCGCGGTTTTGTCGCGGAGTCGGTGGAACTGTTTCGCCGTGTAATTGGCGCACAGTCCGCCATCCTCAAGCAAGAGCAGACCTTCCGCCGCTTCTGGAACGCCGACACAGGCGAAGGCATGGGCGACGCCGAGGTCATCGACGGTGTGGTGAGTGTCGAGTGGTTCGCGGAGTTATTCGGCGCGTTTGTGCTGAATGCAGGCGCAGTCGTGATCAACGGCCCATTCGCGTTCGAGGGCAACACGATGACGTGGACACAGCACGGCGTGCAGATCACGCGCTCCGACAATGGCACGGAGATCGCGTTCCCCAGCGGGCGCACCGAGTCCCTGCCCCCGGAAGCGGAGCAGCAGATCGTGCGCGATCCGCAGGCGAAGCAAGCGCCGCGCCGCACACCGCGTCCCACGCCGGAGCCGCCCGCGTCAGAATTGCCCGCATCGCCGCCGCCAACAGAGGATGACGATCTACTGCCGGATGGGGTGTGATAGTCGGGGTTTACCTCACCCCCCGGCTCCCTCTCCCGGTCAAGGCGCTTGCAAGCAAGCGTTGGAGAGGGGGAGAAAAACACAGCAGGTGCTCGGTTGCACACAAAAGAGGGCGCTTGAGCGTCCTTTGCCTGTGCGTAGCTGCGGGTTTCAATCCGCAGCGATTTCCAACTCGGAAAAGGAACATGCGATGTATTATGCAAAATTCTCGCGCACACTTGCGCGCCTGCTCGTCCTCGCCGCGATCATCGTCGCGCTGCTCCCAATCACAGCTCCCCACACCGCCGCCCAAACGAACGACGCCGACTCCCGCCCACTGGAAGGTCATGCACTCGACAACGTGATCGCCTTCACGCGGCTCGCCGGCTATGTGCAATACTTCTATCCCGGCGATGAAGCCGCCGCGACCGACTGGAATCGCTTCACGGTGGAAGGAATGCGCGCAGTTGAGGACGCACCGGACACTGACGCGCTAATTGCGATCCTGCACGAACGCTTCGCCCCGGTTGCGCCACTGCTGCAAATCTACGCGGCGGGCGCGTCGCCCGATCCCATACCCACACCGGACGATACCAACGACCTGCACCTCATCACCTGGCATCATATTGGCCTTCAAACATCGCCCACACCAAGCCGCTACACCAGCACACGCCTGACTAAACGCCCCAACGGTCCCGCGCCACAGGAATACCTCGATTTTCCCGCGCCGGACACTGTCTACAGTGCAGATATCGGCGGTGGCGTGGCGGTGACCGTGCCCCTCGTGCTGTGGACAGACGACGACGGCACACTGCCCCACACCCATTACGCGCCCGAAGCCCATTGGCCCACTGATATCTGGTCGCAGGAGAGCCGCGCCACGCGCCTCGCGGGAATCGCGCTGGCCTGGAACGTCCTCCAACATTCGTATCCCTATTTCGATGTGGTGGATGTGGACTGGTTAAGCGTTCTCGCGGAAACGTTGCAGCGTGCGGCAACCAACACCGACCTCCACACCACCATAGGCACACTCAATTGGATGGTGGCGCAGTTACAGGACGGGCACGGCGGTGTGATGCCTATTGCGAGTATCGTCGACACGATCACACCGCACCAGCATCTCCCGTTCACTGCGGCGTGGATTGAAGATCAAGTAATAATCACCTATGTGTTTCCAGACGCGGAGGGCGCGCTCCAACCCGGCGACGTACTGCTCGCGTTGGACGGGCGCACGGTGGACGATCTCATGCAGGAATACGGCGCAACCACTTCCGCCGCAACCCCACAACTATGGCAGATGCACACACTCAACTCGCTGCTGTGGCATGATCCGGGAACCGTCGTCGTGCTCACGATCCGGCATATCTCCGGCGCGGAAAAACGTGTGCATGTAGTCGCACAGCTATCCCTGAACAACTATCTCGCGGCGTATGAGGCGGGGATCGCCTTTGAACCACGCCCCACCGATCCGATCACCGAACTAGAACCAGGCATCTGGTATCTGGATATGACGCGCGCGCAAGGAACCGCGTTTGCCATGCTGCTCCCCGAACTCTACGGGACCACGCGCGGCCTGATCGTCGATCTGCGCGGCTACCCGGCGGAGGGTGGAATTTCAGGGGGCACGCTGCTGACCATGCTCTCTGATCGCGACGAGTGCGAGTATCTGTGGATAGACGTGCCGCGCGTGATCCGCCCGGATCAGGATGATCTGCCCGTCGAGCACGACATGGGCACATTCTCCTTAACCCAGCGACCCCTGGTCGCGCCGCACATCGTCGTCATGACCGATGCCCGCGCGATCAGCTATGCCGAAACGCTGCTGATGGTAATCCGCCACTGCACCGACGCGCTCATCGTCGGCGGACCAACTGCTGGGACCAACGGCAACGTCAACCAAATCGAGATTCCGGGCGGTTTGATCGTGCGCTGGACCGGCATGGCGGTGCGCTGGCATGACGGTGCGCAGTTTCACGGGATCGGCGTGTTACCGGATGTCCCAGTGAAGCGCACACGGCAGGGCGTGATCAATGGGCGCGACGAAGTCCTCGAAGCCGCATTAGACATTGTGCGTGAATAAACCGTGAAATAGGGTTGGCAACGGCACACGATACCGTTAGACTTGGGGCAGCAATCTCAGCTTACTACGCAAAGGCAAACTTACAGCATGGCACTTGAGGTCTTGAAACTCACACTTGGCCCGCTGCAAACGAATTGCTACGTCATCGGCGATACGGAAACACGCGACGCCGTCGTGATCGACCCCAGCGACCGCGCGGCGCTGATCCTGCAAACGGTGACGGATCGCGGCTGGGTCGTGCGCGAGATTCTGGCGACACACGGCCACTTCGACCACATCCTCGCCAGCGCCGAACTCAAGATGCTGACCGACGCGCCGTTCCGCGCGCATATCAAAGACCTGCACCTGATCACCACCATGCCAGACCGCGTGCGCGAGTGGATCAAGATCGATGTGCCGCCTGCCGCCGAGGTCGATGCCTTTGTCGCAACGGGCGAGGTGATTACGGTGGGCAACATCGCGCTGGAAGTACTGTTCACACCGGGGCACTCGCCCGGTCATGTGAGCTATGTGCTGCGCAGCCGCAACGTCGTGTTCAGCGGCGACTGCCTGTTCCTGGGCAGCGTCGGACGCGCGGACCTCGCGGGCGGCAGCTATCCCGTCCTGATGAAGTCGATTGTGACGCAGTTATTGCCACTGGGCGATGAGTTCACCGTCGCGCCGGGGCACATGAACAACACGACCATCGGCTACGAACGCCAACACAACGCGCACGTCCTCGCGTATCTTGAGCAGCAACAGGCGGAGTAGGCAAACAGCACATCTCATAGTTAACCTCACCCCTAAATCCCCTCTCCACACGCGGAGGGGACTTTTTTGTGCGTTTTCTCCCCCTCTCCAACTTGATTGGAGGGGGGCCAGGGGGTGAGGTTGGTTTTCCCCCACACGATGATCTATACTTACGCGTAGCTCCTACACGCACATCGGACGCGCGCCATGAGTCACGTTTTCATCAGCTACAGCAAACGCAACCGCCATTACGTCTGCCAACTGGTCGATGACCTGCGCGAGGAGGATGACGCGCCTTCCAGCAACGGAGAGACAACGCAAGCCGACCGCGACGCCACCAACACAGCGGCGGCGGTGGCGCTCGTGCCGGCGGACAGCCCGCAACCGTCCAACACGCCGCAACCAACAATCACGCCAGCAGATACCCCCCCTCTCACCTCCACGCCCGTGCCTATCACTGCCGTGAATGCGGATCAGGTAACGGAACTGGTGATGTTGGAAGGCCACACGGGTGATGTACGT
>CBEVZO010000259.1:0-5886 GCA_965554365.1 uncultured Anaerolineae bacterium | reverse complement strand
ATAAACGAAAACATCTGCGGACGTGGCGACCAGAAAACCGCCGCCGTTGCCGCACCCAACACCACCATGAAGGCACGCGAATACACATTGCCCTCGCACATCAGGTAGACAAACGCCATACCCGCCGTCGCCAGCGTCGCCATATACAGCGCCAACCCGATATTGCCGGGATCGCCAGGATCAGTGCTACCGCCAAAGAGGTCGTACACACTGTACATCACGATCTGCGATCCCCACCCGTGATCGATCCACTCCTCGCCGCCGCGCGTGTGGGAAAAAGGATCAGTGGTGGGCACTGCGCCCTGCTCAATGATGTATTCGCCGCCGCGCACATGCCACCACGTATCCGTGTCCAGCGGCACACGGACCGCCATCGCAAACACCAGGATGAACAGAATCGCCACCATCAAGCGTTGAATGGTCAGCTTACGCAAAAACGTCATGCCTGTCCCCTTAATATACTGGTGCTGTATGCCGGTGCTGTGTATCAGTTATTCGTCAGTTGTCGCGTCAGGCTGTCCAGGCGAAAGTGAACGCCAATACGTGATCGTGAGTTCAATGTCGCGGTCTAAGCGGCGCTCGATGGCGTCCTCCGCCTCTGCGACCTCACCGCGCGTAATCACGAACTCACTACGGACAATAGCTGTGACCTCATCACCATGCAGTTCCACATCGATCACGTCTGCGTCGTCAAAATAATCTTCTAATACATCACGCGCAGCACTGGTCTGCCGCCCGGTGCGGACCACATCAATAAATGTACTTGCCAACGGTAAAGCCAGCAAGCCCAGCACAATAAACAAGATTAACACCTGCCGCCCAGTATGCACATTACGGCGCGGGCGCAGTCCCAACCAGGCAAACACACCGGCTCCCGCCAGACTGATACTGACGATATTGGTCAGGAACAACAGTGTCGCGCCAGAAGCCAACGCCAGTTCACCAAACGCCAGCGCCAGACCAATCGTACACAGCGGCGGGACCAACGCAGCAGCAATTGCCACGCCCGCCAGCGCCGAGGGAATGTCTTTGCGCGCCATCGCATACGCGCCTACCGCCCCCGATGCCAACGCCACACCCATATCGAGCAGCGAGGGTTCACCACGCGCCAACATCTCGCCGGTCGCCACATCCAGCGGCATCACGCTCCCGCCGACCACTGCCACGCCCAACCCGATCAGAATTCCTGCCAGCGCTGTGCCAAACGCCGCACGCATCACGCGCAAATTCCCTTGCGTAAGCGCGATAGAAAACGACATAAGCGGCGACATTAACGGCGCAACGAGCATCGCCCCGATGATCACCGCCGCGCTGTTTTGCAGCAGTCCAAACGATGCGAGCAACGACGATAGCAACATCAGCACGGTAAAGTTGATCCCCGGTTGGCTCAACTCGGACGCCTGCCGGATTACGTCTGTTTGCTCGGAGGGGGTCATTACCGGAGAAAAACGCGCCATCCAACGTCGCCGGAGTTGCTGCACAGGCGTGAGGTCTTCGCGCTGCGCACGCTTGGTCAGGATCACCGGGCCGGGCGCTTCGCCTAATATGCGCTGTGCCACGTTGCCGAAAATCCAACGATCCAACGCTTTCTTCTCGGAGAAACCCAGCACGATCAACGCCTGTTCGTCGCAGCGGGTCAGCACCCCGCGCACAATATCATTCGCACGGACTACCTGCCGCTGCACATGGCGCGTATCTTTGAGGTGTGAGAGCGAGGCTTCGATGCGCGCCAGCCCAAACCAACTAGGTAGATCAGGATCGGTCTGCACGTAGATCGCGGAGGGTTGCGCATCATAGACTTCGGCCAACGCCAGCCCCAACCGCGCAGCAACCTTCGAGTTGTCACTGCCATCCAGCGGCAGAATCACGCGGTCAATGTCATCCAATTCAAACCGGGCGTGCAGCGGGTTACGAAACACCACCAGATCGCACGGCGTAGTGCGCGCCACCGATTCAACGATGGACCCCAATTCGACTTTACCGCGCACAGGCGTCTGGAACCCCAGCACCATCAGCGTTGCGCCATGTTCCAGTGCTGCGTCGAGAATGCCGCGTGCCACACTGTGCGCGGTACGTGTAACAAGTTCAATGGATATCCCTGCCGCTTCTGCCTCCGCGATGGTGCCTTGAATCGCTTCGAACGCAGCCTCACGGGGTTCGGAGCCAGAGATCGTCACAAACAACGCCAGAATGCGCCCGTTTTGAGCGCCTGACAGCCGGTGCGCCATCTGGATCAAACCCATCGCTGTGGCCGGATTCGCCACCGGAACCAAAATCCGCCGGGCCTGAATTGCGGGAACGTCAGAATGTGCTGCCATCACTATGCCTTCCGCCGCGCTTGCACATTATCACCATGTAGACAGTAGCGCAACGCTATCCCCGCGTCAACTCCTGCACACGCGTGTTACCTTTCGCCCTGTTAACACGTATGATCTCAGCAGAAGACCGTCCCACGCGCTGTTGAAGTGTGTGACCTGCGTTATACTTACGCTGCCGCTTAGCTGCATGGAGGAGGTTTTATGAGTGCTACCGCGCCCGTCCACCCGCCCCTTGACGAGATAGTCCCGCCGGATTTCGCGACACAGGGTCTCAGTGCTGCCGAAGTCGCTACACGCAAGGCACAGGGGCAGACCAACGACGTACCGCAACAATCAAGCCGCCCGTTCGCGGTAATCTTGCGCGAGAATTTCCTGTCCATCACCAACGTCATCCTGTTCATCATCATGGTTGTGCTGGTCACCATTGGCAAACCGAGCGATGCGCTGGTTAGTGGTGGGGCAGTGCTAATCAACGTGGTCGTCGGTGTGTTTCAGGAACTCCGTGCCAAGCGCCAACTGGACAAAATCGCGCTGCTCACACGCCCGAAGGTGACGCTCATCCGCGAAGGTCAAACGCGGGAAGTCGATCCGTCCGAGGTTGTGTTGGGCGATGCGTTGAAGATCAAACCCGGCGATCAGATCGTGGTGGATGGCCGGTTGATCACGGATCAGCGCGTGGACGCAGACGAATCGCTCCTGACCGGCGAATCCGACCATATTTCGAAGGAACGCGGCGATCAACTGCTCTCCGGCAGCTATTGCGTTTCCGGCGAAGGCGTGTTCGTAGCCGAGGGCGTGGGGACCGACAGCTTCGCGCATCAACTCACCGCCGGCGCACGCGAATACAAACGCGAACTCACGCCCCTGCAACAGCAGATTAGCATTGTGGTACGCATCCTCGTCATCGTCGCGATCAGCCTAGCGATTCTGCTCATGCTGTCCTCTGCCATCAACGACGAACCCTTTGACGAGATGGTGCAAGATACCGCCGTTGTGATCTCGCTGGTTCCGCAAGGTTTGATGCTGATGATCACCGTCGCGTATGCGCTGGGTGCAGTCCGCATCGCCAACAAAGGCGCACTCGTGCAGCAGATCAACGCGGTTGAGTCGCTGAGCAACGTTGATGTACTGTGCCTGGACAAAACCGGCACGCTGACAACCAATCGTATCCAACTCCGCAGCACGATCCCGCTGTATGTGGAAGACGATGAACTGCGGCAGAAGCTCGGCCATTTCGTCGCCAGCACGGGCACAGTAAACCGCACCGCAGAGGCGATTGACGAGGCATGTCCCGGCGAAGCGTTCGAGGTCGCAGTGCAAATCCCGTTCTCGTCGGAGTACAAATGGAGTGGTGCAGCGTTCGGCGCGGGGCCGATGCAAGGCAGTTACATCCTCGGCGCGCCGGAGATGCTGCTGTCGCATGTCGAGGGCGGTCACCTATTGGAACACGACATCGAGGTGTGGGCCGATCTGGGACTGCGCGTGCTGCTGTTTGCATATCATCCCGAACCACTCGCGCCCCGCCCCGACAGCGGTACGCCGCAATTACCGAACAAGCTCAAGCCATTGGGCTGGCTGACATTCAGCGACGAACTGCGTTCCGACGCAAAAGATGTACTCGACCAGTTCCGGCAGGCGGGCGTGCAGTTCAAACTAATCTCCGGCGACAACCCGCAAACCGTCGCGGCGTTGGCGCAGATGGCGGGCATCAGCAAGGACGTGGATGTGATCTCCGGCTTGCAGCTAGAGGAAATGTCCGAGGCACAGTTCGAAGCGACCGTCGAGCGTACAACCGTCTTTGGACGCATCACACCGGAACAGAAACAGCGCATTGTGCAGGCGCTGCGCAAAGAAGGTCACTATGTCGCGATGATGGGCGATGGCGTGAACGATGTGCTGTCACTCAAACAAGCGCAAATGGGCATCGCGATGGAAAGCGGCAGTCAGGCCACTCGCGCCGTCGCGGACATGGTGCTGCTGAATGACCAGTTCGGTGTGCTGCCCGAAGCGATCAAAGAGGGGCAGCGCATTCTCAACGGGATGCGCGACAACATGCGCCTATTCCTCGCGCGCACGATGTACGCCGCTCTCCTGATCATTATCGCAGGTTACATCGGCACAGAGTTTCCGTTCACGCCCAAACACAACTCACTGTTGACCACGCTCCCGGTGGGCATCCCGGCAGTATTCCTGACGATCTGGGCGCGCGCGGGCCAGCCGCAGAAAGGACTGCTGCGCTCGGTGGCGGAGTTCATCCTGCCCGCCGGATTCAGCATCACGGTGGTGCTGCTGGTCGTGTATTTGTTGTACAACGATGATCCGCTGCAACTGCAACGCACCGTACTCACTACTGCCGCGCTGCTGATGGGACTGCTGCTGATCGTGTTCGCAGAACACTCTGTCGAGATGTGGACCACCGGCGAGCGCCTGCACTTTGATCACCGTCGCGTGCGGCTGGCGCTGGCGATGCTTGTGCTTTACCTGTTGATCTTCCCATTCCCCGGCGTGCGCAGCTACTTTGACCTCAGCACAATGGCGTGGGCGGACCTGTTCGTAGTGCTGATTGCCGTACTGGTGTGGGGTGTGATTGTGCGCGTGATGTGGCGCTACGATCTGATCCGCCGCGCAATCGTGCCCTAGACACGGGGGCTGAATCCCGGCTCAAATTGTGCTAAGCTGTGGATGATCGGAATACTGTCGGAGCGCAAAGGACAATACCATGCACGAACCCGCATATATAGCAGTAGCAGACGATGGACATGTCACGCTGTATTGGGGCAATGGTACGGAAGATGTATAAGAGGCCATTCTGCGCGGACCATACCCACGCGACGGTCAGGAACGCCTCGCGATCATCGAAGACCTAAAAGCCTGGGCCGAGGATCACGGGTACATCGTGATCGTGCCCGAAATGGACCTCGAATACACCGATATCGAACTTGAACTCACCGAGGAAGATGAACTTAATCTGACGCCGGATGATGTGGACGATCTGCTGGACGATCTGTTTTTTGCAGAGGGAAATGGACCTGGGCCGGACGAAGACTTCTGAGCAACACTATAACACAGAAGCCCCGCACGGAGCGGGGCTTCTTGGTGATAATAGCGCGGATTCGCTTACAGGTTCTCGACGATGTTCGAGAAGATGTTACCAATCGCCGGGCCAAGCAGCGCCAGGATGATAATCACGACGACGGCAACCAGCACCAGGATGAGGGCATACTCGACGAGGCCCTGACCTTCTTCACGCGGGAAATACAGCATCGTTTGATACTCCTTGATAATAGCGTTTCGATTTGTAATGCAACCTGATCATACAAAGAACCGGAACAGAACGCAAGGGGTCTAACCGCTTTTTTACAAGATTTCCGAAATTTTAATTTTGCGTTGAGCCAGTTGTCCCCTGATCAGGGTTACATAAAGCGCTTGAACAATTGCACAATTAGTGTATTATAGTAACATGTATTGAGGTTTTCGCGCAGAACGGCAGAATGGATAATTGTGATGGGAAGTAAACTTCAAGCACCGCTTTCGTTCTGGCAGCGCATCACCCAGCGCCTGTTTTACC
>CBEVZO010000258.1:0-5900 GCA_965554365.1 uncultured Anaerolineae bacterium | reverse complement strand
CGCCTACCCCGACCCAAAGCGCGTATCAAAACTTGCTGCGCGAAAAGGTCGAAGAGGTGTTGGGAACGCTCACCGCCCGTGAAGCGCGGATTCTACGGTTGCGGTTTGGGCTGCAAAATGGGCGCAGTTATACGTTAGAAGAAGTCGGGCAGAAATTTGGCTTAACACGCGAGCGCATTCGCCAGATCGAAGGTAAGGCGCTGCGCCGTTTGCGGCATCCGCGCCGGTCGCGCCAACTGCGTGATTTTACATAAACGACAGGGACGTATTACGTGAGTTCACCTGGTGTAGCACAATACGCCACACGCATGTGGCGTTTTGTCATCTTGGAGCGGGCGGGTAGTGTTGACATCCAAACGTAATCCCCGTATACTCCGAACCGTCTGAGATAGTCATTATTCCGCCACTTCCTGCGCGTGAGGAGGCATGGTCTATGCAGGGTAGCAGCAGCTTCCGACTAATTGTGCGTCGTGGTCCGCGTCCGAATGAGATTTATGAACTCAACAAGGGCGTGATTACGATAGGCCGTGATATTACGAATGATATTGTAATCAATGACCCCGAAGTGAGTCGTCATCATCTTCGCCTGACGCAGGGTGGTGGGGGCTATACACTGGAAGATTTAGGGTCTACTAACGGCACATTTGTCAATGGACAGCGTCTAACGGGCGCGCGCCCATTGCAGCCCGGTGATACGTTGGGGCTTGGTGAAACTGTGACGTTGGCGTATGAAGGGGCCGCAAGTGCCGCTGGCATTGATCCTCAAGCCGCGACAATGGGCGATGGGTCGCCGCAGCCAGCAGGTACAGGGTATGCTCCACAGCCGCCTGCGGGCGGTTATGCACAGCAGCCCGCTGCGCGTCCTGGTTCAGCACCTGCGACAGGGGGCTATCAAGCACCAAGCGGCCCGCAACAGCAGCCCTACGGGGCACAACAAGCCCCCATGTACGATCAGGATTACCAGCCGGATTTATACGAACCGGCAGGCATGAATCGCTTTTTTGTGCTGGCATGTGGATGTTTCCTCGTGCTGTGCATTGTTACGTCAGTAATCGGTGGGATCATCGTTGATACCAAATGTTGGTGGGACGACATTCCGGTGGTTTCGGAGATGTTCGACCTCGGTGTGAAAGAAGAAGCGAACTGCCGATGACGGTTAGCAGTTAAGAGGTGGCAGCTTTCGCCTGGTTTGTTGGCCGTTGATGCGGCTCTAAATCGCATAATGATGCAGGTCAACATGCTTCCTGCTGAGTACGTCCCAACCCTTCAGGCGTTGGGACGTATTTTAGTTATTGATGTCGTGGCGGATGTTGATATTCCTCCGTTCGCTAATTCCAGTATGGATGGTTATGCAGTACATGCGGCGGACCTTGCAGATGCTGGTCCAGATCGCCCGATGCGTTTGCCGGTGGTAGCAGATATTCCTGCGGGAACGATCAGCGATCAACTGCTCCCGCCAGGACAGGCCGCACGTATCATGACTGGTGCGCCCTTGCCTCCGGGCGCAGATGCGGTCGTGCCAGTGGAAGATACAGATGATGTATGGGCGTCAACTGGGGAAGCTCCTATCCCTCAGTATGTGCAAATTGAACGTCGTGTGGAGCCAGGGAACTTTGTGCGTCCGGCGGGCGAAGATATTCGTGTGGGACAGACGATTTTGCAGGCCGGGACACGGCTGCGCCCGCAGGATATTGGCGTGTTGGTCTCGATTGGGCGTACTGCAGTCTCCGCGATGCGCCAGCCGCGTGTGGCGTTGATCTCGACGGGCGATGAACTGGTAGATATTGATGCGCCGCTGACTCCTGGCAAGATTCGCAACAGCAACAGCTACGTGCTGGCCGGGTTGGTCACCCCAATGCTGTACCTATGGTAACGGCGGTTTTGGGCGAGACTGTGCGCTCGGATGGGCGGCGGAGTTATCTGCGGGTGCGCCTGGAGCAGCGTGGGGATGAGTTTGTGGTGTTTACCACCGGTACACAGAGTTCGGGCGTGCTAATGTCAATGGTGTTGGCTGATGGCTTGTTGATCATTCCCGAAGGCGTGTCCGAAGCGCCAGCGGGCAGCCGTTACCCGGTGCGGTTGTTGCGTAATCCCGGTTGGCTGCCCTGATGCTGCTCAGACTGGTTCGGACTGATGTTGGTCCAACGCGGCGAGCATATCTTCTACGCGTGTAAACTTCACACGCGGGCGACCGATAGCAGCACCGCGTGCGATCTCTAATTGGTTCAGGGCGCGCCACTCCTCAAACGTCACAAAGCGAATGCCACGCGAGTGCAACATAGCTTCCATGTCCTCACGCGTCGGTTGTACTGGATCGTGCAAATGACCTGTGTCGAGGTCTTGCAGCAGCATGTTGACACTTTCCTGCGCATCGGGTTTGTTTGTGCCAATGGTTCCCGACGGCCCGCGCTTAAACCACCCCACAGCGTACTCACCGCGCATAGTCTGACCATCGTGGTCTGTCACGCATCCCTGGTCATTCGCAAGCACCCCGTGCCACTCATCAAAGGGGACACCGGGCAGTGGTACACCGTGATACCCGATGGATCGGAACACCAGCCCTACGGGGAGCGTTTCATACTCAGCGGTGGCACGCGCGTGTAATGTGCCGTCTTCGCGTTCATAAAGCTCATTCTTGACCAGTTTCATCGCTTCGACGTGGTCGGTCCCGATCAGTTCCGCAGGTGACGCCAGGAATTTCAAAATCACACGTTTGGGATGTCCTTCCAGTTCATGTTCCTGGTAGAGTTGTAGGGTTTGATAGTTGCGCTCGGCGGTGCGGTCGCCACTGGTTAACAGGTAGTGTCTGCTCGCGGGATCGAGTTCGAGTTCGTCTGGATCAACAATTACGTCTGCGCCGGTCAACTCCCCTAGTTCCTTTAGCTCAGGATTGGTGAACTTGGCCTGGATTGGTCCCCGTCGCCCGATGATATAGATGGTGCGTATGTTGCTGTTTGCGAGCGCGTCGAGTGCGTGCCCCGCCATATCGGTTAGAAACAGTTCGTCGTGAGTGCGCGCGAGAATACGTGCCACATCCATCGCCACGTTGCCGACGCCGATCACAGCGGCGCTTTCTTGTGAGAGATCGAATTCGAGATCACGATAATCGGGATGACCGTTGTACCATGCGACAAATGCGGTAGCGGCGTGGCTACCGGGCAGATCGATGCCGGGGATATTCAGATCGCGGTCGGTTTGCGCGCCGACAGCATAGATCACGGCGTGATAGTGGTTGAGGATATCCGCGTGATGAATGTCTGTGCCAAAGGTGATATTGCCGTAAAAGCGGAAGTTGGCATGGGATGCCGTGCGCAAATACGCGCGCGTCACGGACTTAATTTTCGGATGATCTGGCGCAACTCCGTCCCGTACCAGCCCGAACGGTGTGGGCAGGCGCTCGAGCATATCCACTTCGACGCCATCCTGTAGTTTTTTGAACAGGTGACCTGCGGCGTAAAATGCTGAGGGACCGGACCCGATAATGGCAACGCGTAGTGGGTGGGCGGGAGTTCCGAGCGCAGATATCATAGAATGTGTTCTCCATTGCATTTCAATGTCGGGTTGTGGCACACAGACGGATTTGTGCAAGTATGTGCCAGATCAATCGTACTAAACCTGTGTGGTTTTTGACCATAAAAAATGAGCTAAATCTACAACGCGAGAATGGTAGTTAGCGGTGTAGATACGGTACACTCTGTGGTGTGCATCGCTTCGCAATGGGGATTCAACGACACTATGGCATCACGCGCGCAACCGCAAACGATTATCGTCAAACTGGGGACCAGCACGCTTACCGGCGGCACGAGTCATCTTTCGCGCCCGCATATGGTAGACATCATCCGGCAGATCGCGGCACTGAATGCACGGGGTCAACGTATGGTGGTGGTGTCCTCCGGGGCGATTGCGGCGGGGCGTGAAGTTCTCGATTATCCTGTCCTGAACAATCACTTGCCCGCCAAACAGATGCTCAGCGCGGTGGGCCAGGGACATTTGATGCAGGTCTACAGCATGTTGTTCGGGCTGTACGATGTGCGGATCGGGCAAGTGTTGCTGACACACGGCGATATTTCGCACCGCACGCGCTTTCTGAATGCGCGCGATACACTCAACACCTTGCTGGATTATGGCATCGTGCCGGTGATCAACGAAAACGACACGGTGGCGGTAGATGAGATCAAGGTTGGGGACAACGATACGCTCTCGGCGCAGATTGCGGTGCTGCTCAATGCGGAACAGTTGATTATCTTGACCGACCAGGATGGACTCTACGACCGCGACCCGCGTATTGATCCGGCGGCGCAGTTGATCCCGCGTGTGACCGCGATTGACGCACAACTAAAGGCGCTGGCCGGGGATAGCGTTTCTGGGTTAGGTGTTGGTGGTATGGCAACGAAGGTACAGGCGGCGCAGTTGGCTATGGCGAGTGGAACGCAGGTGGTGATCGCTTGCGGGCGTGCGCCAGATATAATACTGCGCATCGCGGCGGGCGAGGAAATCGGCACGATGTTTGTCCCGGCGGTGAGTCACATCGAAAGCCGCAAACGTTGGCTGTTGGCAGAGCGTCCTCAGGGATGGCTGCAAGTGGATCGCGGCGCAGCGGCAGTGTTACGCAAGGAAGGCGCGAGTCTGCTGCCGGTAGGGATTCGGCGAGTGGAGAGCGAGTTCGAGCGTGGCTCGGTGGAGCCGGTGTTGGATGATGCGGGTGAACCGCTTGCGCAAGGACTGGTGAATTATTCCAGCGCGGAGTTGGTACAGCTTCAGGGTCATCGATCACAAGAAATCGCCGATATTCTTGGTTACACCTATGGCGCAGCGGCCATTCATCGCGATAATCTGGTGTTAGTGTGATGTAACGCAAGCGACAAGATAGGGGAGCAATCACTATGACCACCATCGACATGCAACTTCTCGGACAACAGGCGAAAGCAGCCGGGGCTGCTTTACGGCGCTTTGATACGGATGCGAAGAACAATGCGCTGCGCACTATCGCCGATGCGATTGATGCGCATAGCGCGGCGATTCTGGAAGCCAATGCCGCAGATATGGATGCTGGACGCGCGGCAGGACTGACCTCCGCGTTGTTGGACCGGCTCAATCTGGCGAAGCGCTTGGCGGGTGTCACTGCGGATGTGCGCAAAGTCGCCGAGTTGCCCGATCCGGTAGGCGTGGAATTTGAGCAGCGCACACTGCCGAATGGTTTGAAAATCCGCAAACGGCGTGTGCCGGTGGGTGTGCTGGGCGTGATTTACGAGGCGCGCCCCAATGTGACGGTTGATGTAGCGGCGTTGGCATTGAAGACCAGCAACGCGGTGATCCTGCGCGGCGGCAAAGAAACGCTGCGCAGCAATAGCGTGTTGGTGGATACGATTCGTGCGGCGCTGGAGTCAGTAGGTTTCCCCGCAGATGCGGTGCAGTTGATCCGCGATCAGGACCGGCGCTATGTGGGCGAATTGCTGCGGTTGAGCGATTATGTGGATATGATTATCCCGCGCGGTGGTAATGCGCTGCATGCGTTCTGTCGCGAAAACAGCACAATCCCCGTGATCACGGGCGGGATCGGGATTTGCCACTTGTATGTGGACGATACGGCTGATCTGGACGCGGCGGTGCGGATTGTTCAGAACGCGAAGGTGCAGCGGCCTTCCGTGTGTAACGCGCTGGATACGCTGCTGGTGCAGGATACCATCGCGGCGGAGTTCGTTCCGCAGGTGGTCGCGCGGTTGGCACAGGATAAAGTGCAGTTCCGTGTGGATGAGGCAGCGCAGGCCGTGCTTGACCCGGCGGATTATGTGCAGTCTGTGGGCGAGGGCGATTATGATACGGAGTGGCTCGACCTGATTCTTGGCATCCGCATCGTGCCCGATATTGAGGCTGCGATGACGCACATTCAGGAACATGGC
>CBEVZO010000257.1:0-5905 GCA_965554365.1 uncultured Anaerolineae bacterium | reverse complement strand
CCCCTAAATGATCGCGAAGTGTTGACTGTGATCCGCGATATTACCGACCGCAGGCGAGCCGAAAACGCCCTCGACAGCAGTAAAACCCAACACCACGCGCTGCTGGATGCCATCCCCGACTTGATGTTCCGGTTCGACCGGGAGGGCATTTTCCTGGACTATCAACCGGGCAAAAGCGGCCTCGCCATGCCGCCCGACCAGTTCATAGGCCGTTCCATCCGCGACGTGCTGCCGCAGCTTGCGGAACAAACACTCAGTGCGATTGTGACCGCGCTGGAAACGAACGAAATCCAGATGTTTGAATATCAACTCATGATAGACGGCGAAACGCACAACTATGAAGCGCGCCTCAGCCCCAGCGGAGCCAGTGAAGTCGTCGCCATTATGCGCGACATCACGCCGAGTAAGCACGCGGAAGAAGCCCTGCGCACCAGCGAAGCCCGCTACCGGATGTTGTTTGAAGAATCGCCCACCGCGCTATGGGAGGAAGATTTCAGCGCGGTCAAGCAGCGGTTAGACGAACTGCGCGCGGCGGGCGTGGATGATCTCCCGGCGCATTTTGAGGCCCATCCAGAGCTAATAATGGAATACGCACGGCTGGCGCAGGTGATCAATGTTAACCAGGCGACTCTGGCGCAGTTAGGGCTGGATAGCAAAGCGTCGCTGCGGGGTGATCTGGCCCATGCCTTACGACAGGGGACGACGGTACAAGTGTTCCGTGACGAACTGCTCGCGTTTGCCAGCGGCCAACAGCATTACCGGGCCGATCTTGCGCGCACCGTGCCGGATGGCACGCTCAGAGACGCGGTGATCACCATCACCATTGCCCCGGAACACACGGATACCTGGGCGCGGGTGTATGTGTCGGTGGTGGATGTCACCGAGCAAAAACGTGCGCAAACCGCCGAGCGTGAGCAGCGTGCCCTGGCTGAGGCGCTACGCGATATCACTTCTTTGCTGACCAGCACGCTCGACCGGGAGCAAGTGCTGGACCATGTGTTGACACTGATCGAGCGTGTGGTGCCCTTCGAGGCCGCCAACATTGCGCTGCTCGATGGCGGTGTGTCGCGCGTCGTGCGCAGCCAGGGCTACGACGCTTTCGATCTGACTGACAGCATCAATGCCACCGTCATGCCGGTAGCAGATTTCCTCTCCCTTCAAACCATGATCGCCACGCGCGAACCATTGCTGATCCCCGATACCACAACTGATCCGCGCTGGGTGCAACTCGACACCGACCGGGTCATGCGCTCGCACGTCAGTGCGCCGATCTACTGGGAAGATCATGTGGCCGGGTTTATCGGCTTACAGAGTACCGCAGCCGGTTTTTTCACTCCCGCCCATGCCGAACGCCTGCAAGCCTTCGCGAACCAGGTCGCCGTCGCGCTGCGCAACGCACAGCTTTACAAGACCGTGCAGCGCCATGTCAACGAACTGGAAACGCTGCACCGGGCCACGCTGGACATCACCGGTCAACTGCAACTCGACCGCCTGTTACACACGCTGATCGAACGCGTGCTTGAACTGATCGATGCGCCAGCGGGCGGCATTTACTTATACCACCCGGCAGACGATGTGCTGGAATGGGTAGTCTCTGTTGGGGCAGGGATGATTCCCATTGGAGCGCGGCTGAAGCGCGGCGCAGGGTTATCCGGCAAGGTGTGGGAGCAGGACAAAACGCTGATCGTGGATGATTATGGAACATGGTCCGGGCGGCATAGGGAATACATTGAGCAGGGGTTTCTCTATGACGCGGTGATTGCCGTGCCGATTCACTGGCAGGGGCAGTTATTGGGCGTGATCGACGCCGCAGCCAACGCCGCACAGCGCACCTTCACCGCGCACGATGCCCGGCTGATCGAACTCTTTGCCACGCACGCCGCCATCGCGATCCAGAATGCGCGCCTGTTCACTGCCGAGCATGAGCAGCGTACGCTCTCTGATACGCTGCGCGCGACCGTCGCCGCGCTTAATAGCACGCTCGACCTGGACGCGGTGCTGGAACAACTGCTGATCGCCATCGCGCGCGTGGTCCCGCATGATGCCGCGAATATCATGCTCTTTGAAGGCGATCATGCCGTCATCGCCCACCATCGTGGCTATGACGCGTATGGCTCAGCCGAGTGGATCGGCAAACTACGCATTCCGCTAAGCGACCTGATCTTCACGCCAAGCGAAGATCAGGATTTAGAGCAGTTCATCATCTCAAACGCACACACTGATCCACGTTGGCAGCCCGATCCGCCATTGGAGTGGATTTGCTCCTTGCTCTGGGCCCCGATCCGCATTGAAGGCGAGGTGTTGGGTCTGTTGAATCTGGACAGCGCGACCCCGCACCACTTCACAGCGCATCACCTGCTGCACGCGCAAGCCTTCGCGGATCAGGCGGCGTTGGCAATCCGCAACGCGCGATTATTTGCCGAAGTGCGTCGTCATCGCGATCACCTGGAACACACCGTCGAGCAGCGCACCGCCGATCTAACGCTGCGTAACGCGGTGGTCGAGACGCTGAGTAGCTCGCTTGATCTGGACGAAATGCTGTATGGCGTGCTGAAGATTGTGGCGCAACATCTCGATGTGTGCGGCGGCGCGATCTACTTGATTGAGGAAGACAGCGAAGAATTAACTTTGACCGCACGACACGGGGTGGCCCCACGTGTATTGGAACAGCTTGATCCCAACCGCACAGGCGTGTCGTTCGCTGTTACATCGCCGGACGACCAGGCGAAACTTGCGGCGCTGATTGCCCCTAATGCTATGCCTCCGGTTGATTTGCCTATTGTGGCGATACTCACCATGCCCATCTGGCGCAAGGAGCAGATCGAAGGGTTGATCATGCTGGCCCATGATGAGCCGCGCGAGTGGCTCCCCGCAGAACAGCAAATGCTCGACGCGATAGGGCGCCAGATCGGGATTGCGCTGGCGAACGCGCGCTCGTTCATGGACGCAGTGCAAGGCGAGGCGCGGGTGCGCACCATTCTGCAAAGTGTGGCGGAAGGGCTGCTTGTCTTCGACGAGGATAATCACCTGCTGCTGATGAACGCGGCGTCCCGCGCGATGCTCGATTTCTATCCCGCTGAGTTGGGCGGTCCCACGCGGGCAGCGGCGTTGTTGTGGAAATGGATGCGCAACCGTGAGCCAGACTCCAACGAGCATGTCGAGTTCCGACTGCCCGTCGCCCCACTGGTGCATGAGGATCGCGAGGCGCTGCTGGCGCAGTGCGAGATGCGGCGCTGCCAGTTGGCGCGCGAGGAAACGGTGGTGTGGCCGTGCTGGCTGCGTGTCGGCGGGCCTATGCCGCATCAAATGCGGCAGTGCGCGCTGTATCACGAGGTGCAGTTGCAAGCGATCCAGGCCAGGAGTGCTGAGGTCCGCGATGTGCAGGAGCAGATGCTTGGCACAGTGATCGCGCTGCACGATGTGACGTACTTCCGCGAGTTGGACGAACTCAAGGAGCGTTTTGTCTCGACGGTGTCGCACGAACTGCGTACACCCCTCTCTACCATCTTGCTGCAAGTCAGCACCTTGATCCGCTACTACGACCGCTTCGACGAGGCCGAACGGCGCTCGATGATCGGGGAAATGCAGGAGCAGTCACAAGTGCTGCGCGATCTGATCGAGGATATTCTCGAACTCTCACGGTTTGATGCGCATAAATCTGTGCCTAGCAAGCAGTGGTTTGATTTGATCGCCAAGTGTCACGAGGTACTCAGCGCGCTCGAACTTGCGATAGAGAAAAAACAACTCACGCTGCGCCTCGATGGAGTGAGCGGATCGCGTTATGTGATGGGCGACTCGAACCAGATCGCACGCGTGCTGCGCAACCTGATCAACAACGCGATCAAGTATACGCCGTCCGGCGGCACGATCACGTTGCGGGTGCGACAGATTGGCACGGAGATCACGTTCGCCGTGATCGATACGGGCATTGGCATGACCCCGGAAGAAGTAGCCCATGTCTTTGATCGCTTCTACCGGGCGGCGCAAGCGGTGCGCATGGCATCCGGCACAGGACTAGGGTTGTCGATCAGCAAGGAGATCGTCGAGATGCACAACGGACACATTGAGGCGATCAGCACACTCGGCGAGGGCAGCACATTCACGGTCACGCTGCCCATCGGGGATCTGGATTTGCCAGGGATGTGAGACGTTGGTTTACCTCGTTCCCTCCACACAATAGTTCACAAACAGACAGAAAAGATCGCACTCATTTTTGCGCGCGCGTAGGGGCGCTGTTCTACTGCGCCCATTTTTGACCGCAGCCAACCCTGGGCGCGGCAAGCGCAGCGCCACTACGAAAACACATGGCATCCCAATCCAAATACCCGCGCCTACAGCACCGCGTGAACTACATCCAACAGCGCGCCGGAACGCACCACCTCGATCATCGTTTCCAGGTACGGGCGCAGCGCAATGTCGTGATCGATCATGCGCAGCGGCACACCGGGCGCGATCTCGACGCTGTGCAGATAGTCCCGCACCGCCGCTGTGCCACGTCCGAGGCGGGCATCAGGTTCCTGCTGGAGTCGCAGTTCGAGCGCCTGAAACGCGCATAGCAATTCAATCGCGACCACCGTCTGCACGTTCTGCACGACCTGCGCCGCGTGGCGCGCGGCGAGCGTACTCATGCTGACATGATCTTCGCGGTTGGCGCTGGACGGGATGCTGTCCACGCTGGCGGGATGCGCTAACACCTTGTTCTCGCTGACCAGCGATGCCGCCGTATACTGCGCGATCATCAACCCGCTGTTGAGGCCCTCCTCGCCGGGCCGATCCGTGATCAGGAATGGCGGCAGCCCCCGGTTCAAACGCCCATCGAGCAGCATGAACGCGCGGCGTTCAGATATGGCGGCCACGTCTGCCATCACGATCTTCAGGAAATCCAGCGCGTAACCGACCGGCGCACCGTGAAAATTGCCGCCCGATACGGCTTTGTTCATTCGCGCGAGACTCAGCGGGCCGTCATCGTCCGTGAAAATCAGCGGGTTATCGGTCACAGCGTTGATTTCGGTCGCCAGCGCACCCTCGACATAACACAGCGCGTCCAGCGCCGCCCCCAACACCACCGAAGCCGCACATAGCGAATACGCGTCCTGCGGCGGCCCCTCAGCGGGATCGAGATCGACATGCGCGTCGCCGCGCACGAGCGTGCTGCCTTCCAACAGACGGTACACGAACGCCGCCACACGCGCCTGCCCGGTGTGTCCGCGCACCGCGTGTAACTGCGGGAGATACGCGTCACGGAACCCGCGCAGCGCCTCCATCGACAGCGCCAGCACAATCTCCGACGTGGCTAGCGCCTGGAACGCGTCGTGCCACGCCAACACACCGATCCCCGTGCTGACCGCCGTACCGTTGATCAGCGCTACGCCTTCTTTCGCACCGAGTCGCACACGCGCGATGTCCGCCGCCTGCATCGCTGCTGCCCCATCGATCAGCGCGCCGTCCAGATACGCCTGCCCGTTCGCGCCGGGATGATCCTGCTCACCGTCAACGGGCGCGCTCAGAACTAACGCCAGGTGTGCCAGCGGCGCGAGATCACCAGACGCGCCAAGCGATCCCTGTGCGGGCATGGCGGGCAACACACCGCGATTGATCATCTGTACCAGCGTGTTGACCACGTCGTGCCGCACACCGCTGTAACCCTGCGCGAGCGTGTTCGCACGGATCAGCATAGCCGCGCGGGTGGTATCAGCGGGAAGATGTGGCCCGGTGGCGATGGCGTGACTCAGCAGCAAGCGGCGGCTGAGCCGTTCCGCTTCGGCGGTGTGCCCAAAAATCGCGCGCCCCGCGTTATCACCAAAACCGGTGTTCACCGCGTAGATCACATGCGGTGTGCGACCTTCGCGCACGGCGTGTTCGATTTCGTCCATCGCGTGCTGGACCCACTGCGCGCTGCGCTCGA
>CBEVZO010000256.1:0-5920 GCA_965554365.1 uncultured Anaerolineae bacterium | reverse complement strand
CGCGCGATTTCGTTCGACCGCAATCTGATCTACGCGGGCGACCCCGCACCCATCGAGATCGTGCGCGAAACGCACGAGGTCAACATCTACTGGCGTGTCTATGTGCGCGTGGTGGGCGACGCTCAGGACGGCATGTTGGGTGAACCACTGCGCCGGATGCCCTGGGATTTCGAGGCGCGCAGCAGCGGCAATATTGAAGACTATGAACAAGGCGGTCGCCAGAAAGACACCGTTCCCGCGGGCTATTATGTAGACCTGACGCAGATCGCCGCTGATTTCGGCTGGCAGAACGTGCCCGCGCTGCGCGGCTGGCAATCCAACTTCAGCGCGATCCAATACTGGGAATTCCACTACACAGGCGGCCTTAGTTGGGACGCCGCCATGCTGGAACTCTACACCACACAGCAATTGCAAGATTTCTTTGTCGCGTCTACTGCGGTCCCGGCCCCGCCGCCACTGCCCACGCCATCACCGACGCCCGACCGTGCGCGTACTGCGACGCCGGTCCCGCCGGATTTGCAGTAATCACTGCGGGACACAAAAAACATCATGGAACGCACCTCACACCTCACCGGACTCGTCATTGTGCTGATCCTGATCGGACTCGGCGGGCTGTACCTGTGGCAGAACCACCAGCCCTCCGTCATCGTTAAAATCCCGGAGCCTAGCGCCACTGCGGGCGCAGCACCCCGCACCGAATGGGAACTCGCGCTCGAACAACAACTTGCCGGAGCCGGAACGCCGCTTGCGACACCCGACATCGGCGTCACCGCCTACGTGCCGCCTACCCTACCCCCGGCCCAGGGATCGACCGTTGTCGCACCGGAGCAGATCGCGTTCACGCCCTGGCCCACCGCGACCTTCCCACCGACGAATCTCCCACCCACACAGTCTGGCCCGACGCTGGTCCCCAGTCCCACCGGCGTGTTTCTGGCTCCTACCGCCGATCTGGGCTACCAGCCGCCACCGGAAGAAGTACCGCTCAGCGCCCACGCCAACGATCATTTCTGGTTTGTGCGCCCGGTGGATTCCAGCGCCAACAGCCAGGACTTGTTCTACTACACGTTTGGCTCAAACGGTCCCGCAGACGAATGGCGCGTGCATCATGGTGTGGACATGCCGAACCCCATTGGTGAGCCGATCCGCGCGGGCGGCGATGGACGTGTTGTCTTTGCGGACAACGGCGGCGTGTTGATCGAAACTAACGACATCGACATTTATCCGTCCTACGGGCTGGTCGTGGTGATCGAACACGACTTCAGTTATCGCGGCCAAAAGCTCTACACGCTCTACGCGCACATGACCTCGATCCTCGTTGAAGACGGTCAATACGTTGACTCCGGGCAGATCATCGGCCTCAGCGGGGGCACAGGTGACGTTTCCGGCCCGCACGTGCATATGGAAGTGCGCCTCGGCGAGAATAAATACTTCCACACCGTCAACCCGCTGCTGTGGATCGCGCCCTATCAAGCACACGGCGTTGTCGCCGGACGCGTCCTCAACCAGAACGGGGTCTTCGTGGACGACGCGGTGGTCACTCTCACACAGCACGGGCGCGCCATCGAGACAACGACCACCTACATTGATCCCAAACGGTCACCGGACCAACTGCGCGACTGGCATGTGGTCCCCGATCCAGCATGGTACGAAAATTTCGTCCTGGGCGACATCCCGGCAGGCGAATACGAAATCACCGTCATGATCTATGGGCAGCGCTACACCGAAAGCATCTCTGTCGCGCCGGGCACAGTGAACTTCGTGACGCTCGGCCCTGACATCGCCGCCACGCCGCAGCCAGTCAGCCCGTAAGCAAAGTTCACAGTTGGCAGTACACAGTGAACAGTTAAACCTTATGCCGAAAATCGAACACACGCGTGGTTTTCTCCCCCTCTCCGGCTTGGCGGGGCGTGACCGCACTACAGGTCACGCGGGGGCACGGGGGGTGAGGTTCAGGCTGGACACTTTTGCTCGTTTGCACTAGAGTTACCCGGTCTTCAGCGCGGGCCAGCACGCGTGGCACACCATGCCCGCCGTGTACCCTACGCCTGACCGGTTTTCACCTGCCGTACGGCACGGCGCTTTGCGGATGCCGCGCCAATTGGCTACACTGGAGGGCATACAAGCGGCTACAATTTCGCTATACGCCCTTTGTTGAGGAGTGATTTGGTTATGAACGATTCAACTTCCTTTAGTAATCTTCGCCGCCTGATGCACACGCTGCTGCTGGTGGTAATGTTGACTGCCGGGTTGGTCGCGCCCGTCCTGAGTACGGTTCCGGCCCAGGCCCAAGGCGGCAGCCGTGCGCTCAACGTCGGTGATGTCGTGACCGGCACGCTGGATACCGCGAACGTCATGCAAGCCTACAACCTGCTTGCCAGCGCGGGCGATATCATCACCGTTGACATCACGACCGATGTGGTCGAACTCGCACCGCTAGTGATCCTCACTGACGACGAGGGCAGCATCATCGCCCAAGACCTCGACATGAGTACCGCAGCGACCGCGACCCTCACCGACATCGAACTACCCAGCAGCGGCACATTCTATATTCTCGTCATGCGCGGCAGCGGTGCGGAAGGCACAGCCTCCGGCAGCTTCACGCTCAGCCTGAGCGGGATTCAGCAAGTCGGCGGGCAAACCGTCACGCTGCCCAACGGCGGCGTTACCTTCAAACTGCAATGGCTCGACGCCGTGAACCTCGACCTTGAGGTGCGCGATCCAGTCGGCGGCACAATCTTCAACCAAAGCCCCGGCTCTGGCAGCGGCGGCGTGCTGGACGCAGACATCAACGCCAACTGTGCAGCAGCCATCGCCGATAGCCCCACCGAAACTATCGCGTGGCCCGCCGGGACCGTTCCCGCTGGCAGCTACGAAGCGCTCATCTACTACACCGATGCGTGCGGCATTGGCGGCCCACAGGTCTTCACGCTCACCGCATCCGTTAACGCCCAGGAACAGCAAGTCCTCACCGGCACAGTCAATCCCGGCCAGGAATATCTCGCCCGCGTCGTGCTTGACGCCAACGGCGAATGGAGCCTGGTCAACGGTGGTGTGAACGCTGGCCTGACCGTAACCGTCTTCAGCAACCAGATCGCCAACGCCGACCCCGTCGCACTTGGCAGCACCGTGTCCGGCACAGTCAGCAACATCACCCCCGCCCAGGCGTACAGCTTCACCGCCACAGCGGGCACGGCCATCAATATCAACATGGTCGCCCAGTCCGGCAGCCTCGACACCTACGTGGCGCTTCTTGGCCCCGGCGGCGCGATCCTGGCAGCGAACGACGATGCCAACGCCAGCACCAATTCCAGCCTCAGCCAGACCGTTGCAGTGGACGGCACGTACACCGTGATCGCCACGCGCTACGGCCTGAGCATCGGCGGGACCGAGGGCGAATACAACCTCAGCGTGACCGGCGCGCAAACAGCAGCGGTGGCTCCTCCAAATGACACCGTGATCGCCACACCCATCGTGACCGACGGCGGGGACACGACCACACCGGTCATCACCGCCCTGCCCGATGGCGCGATTGAGGTCCGGCTCGAATGGGCCACCGAAGCCGATTTGCAGCTTCAAGTTCGCGACCCGCGCGGCGACACCGTGTTCGACGACATTCCGATCATCACCAGCGGCGGCGAACTGGTCGCTGACGGTAACGTGCGCTGCGAAGCCCCCACCAGCAGCCCCGTGAGCTACATCTACTGGCCGCAGAACCGGCTCCAGCCCGGCACGTATGAGATCGAGGTCTGGTTCCAAGACCCCTGCAACGATCCGCGTTCAGTGGCCTTCACCCTCTCAGTATATGTCAACGATCAGAGAATCATCAGCACACTGCCATTGAACGCCAGCCCCAATTCGCGCTACATGATCACCTTCAATGTGCAGCCGGACGGCACAGCCGTTGCAGGCCCTGGCGACTTCTTCGAGATGGCGAACGCGCAGTCCCTGGACTACCAGGCGCAGCTACCCACCGCTCAGACCATCGCCTACGGGCAGACCGTCTCTGGCAGCATCACCGACCAGCAGCGTTACGTGGTGTACGCGTTTGAAGCCCAGGCGGGCGACCGCGTCACCATCGGCATGGACGCCACTGGCGGCACGCTCGACCCGGCGCTGTACCTGATCACTCCGGAGAACTTCCAGCTTGCGTTCAACGACGACGTGATCGCAGGCCTGGAACCGAACTCGGTGATCGAAAAAGTGACACTGCCCTCAGCAGGCACGTACTACATCATCGCCACGCACTACGGGCTGCATGTCGGCGGCACGCAAGGATCCTACAACCTCTCGCTCGTGCAAGACTAAGCCGTGTTGACATCTGTGCAGATTTCTCTATCTTCTGCGAGAAAAATGTCAACACTACCAAGCGCCCGCACAACAATCGCATAAACACAGCGCCCACAACCGAGAATGGCTGTGGGCGTTTTTTGATCAGTTTTTTATTGCTTTTTTAGAACATGCGTGCTAGAATAAGGGTTAGCAAACTGATTCCCGTGATTCCTTGTGGAGCAAAACCAAATGGCAAACGATGCCCGCCAAAAAGCATTAGAGAACACGCTCACCGACCTCACCAAGCGCTTCGGCGATGGAGCCATTGTGCGGCTCGGTGATGCCACGCATTTACAGGTTGATGTGATCTCCACCGGCTCGCTGGCGGTGGACCTTGCGCTGGGCGTGGGCGGTATCCCGCGCGGACGTGTGACCGAAGTTTACGGACCGGAGAGTTCCGGTAAGACCACGCTCTGCCTGCATATCGTGGCGGAAGTGCAAAAACTGGGCGGAACCTGTGCCTTTATAGACATGGAACACGCGCTCGACCCCATCTACGCCGGACGCCTGGGCGTCGACGTGGAAAACCTCTACATCTCGCAGCCGGACATGGGCGAGCAGGCACTCGAAATCACCGAAGCGCTCGTGCGCAGCGGCGCGTTGGACGCGGTCGTGGTGGACAGTGTGGCCGCGCTCGTGCCCCGCGCCGAGATCGAAGGCGAGATGGGCGACAGCCATGTGGGGTTGCAGGCGCGTCTGATGTCGCAAGCCCTGCGCAAGCTCTCCGGTGCGATCAAACAGAGCAACACCGCCGTGATCTTCACCAACCAGTTACGCGAAAAGATCGGTGTTATGTTCGGCAACCCCGAAACCACTTCCGGAGGGCGCGCACTGCGCTTCTACGCCAGCGTGCGGATCGACATCCGCCGCATCAAAGCGATCAAGTCCAAAGACGAAGTCGTCGGCAATCGCACGCGCGTCAAGATCACCAAGAACAAAGTCGCGCCGCCGTTCCGCCAATGCGAAATCGACCTGATGTACGATCAAGGATTCAGCAAAGAGAGCGATATTCTCGATCTCGGTGTGGAAGCAGAAATCATCGACAAGCGCGGCGCGTTCTACCGTTACAATGACGGCTTGATTGGTCAGGGGCGCGAGAAGGCCAAAGACTATCTGCGCGAAAATCCCGAACTCGCCTACGAGTTGGAGATGTTGATCCGCGATCGGTACCAGATCATCCCCCTGGACGCATTCCAGGGCCAAGCCGACGACGAGAACGTTGACGAAGACGAGGACTAACCCCTACGGATGCGTTGTCCGTTGAGCAGCCGCGTCCGGCCCCCACCGGACGCGGTGCATTTTACGCGCGCAATTCCTAAGCCGTTAGCGGTTAGCTTTCAGCACTTAGCAAAAGTCGCATGCACATCAACCACGTTGGCCCGTGTCATAAGGTCTGGCTTTTGGCTAACAGCTTATCGCTAATTGCTCATGGCTGCTTGCTTAGCAATTCAGCATTGGGAGAACCTCATGCACATCATCTCCGCCAGTCGCCGCACCGATATTCCTGCGTTTTACATGCCCTGGTTTATGCAGCGCCTCCAGGCCGGAACCGCCACCTACCCCAACCCATTCGGCGGACAGGTGTACGAGG
>CBEVZO010000255.1:0-5920 GCA_965554365.1 uncultured Anaerolineae bacterium | reverse complement strand
ACTGCCCAGAATAAGCGCTTCGGGTGGTGTTTCGTAGTCGCTCAAGGTGTAGTCATCGAGTTCGGGTTCGTCGTAATCGTTCCACCAACTCATGCTTCAGCCTCCATCACATCCTGACGCAGCGCGACCAGATCATGCAATTCAGCGGTATTCATTTCAGACAACCAACTTTCACCCGCCCCGACAATGCTGTCGACCAACGCTTGTTTGTGTTCGATCAACTCGTCGATCCGTTCTTCCAGCGTGCCCAAACATATGAACTTGTGGACCTGCACATTTTTTGTTTGCCCGATACGAAAAGCACGATCCGTCGCCTGATTTTCCACCGCCGGATTGTACCAGCGATCATAGTGAAAAACGTGATTGGCTTGTGTCAAATTCAAGCCAGTTCCGCCTGCTTTGAGCGACAACACAAACACCGTCGGGCCGCGCGGTGCCTGGAACTGCCGGATCATCTCCTGGCGCTTCTTGGAAGGCGAGCCACCATGTAGGAACAGCACTTCATCCACAAACAACTCGCGTAAGTAGACTTGTAGATGACTGCCCATCTCGGCGTATTGAGTGAAGATCAAGGCGCGATCTCCGCTGGCAAAGACTTCTTCCAACATTTCGGTCAAGCGTGTGAGTTTGCCACTGCGATCTGCCAATACACCAACACCTAAGGCGGAACCTTCTTTCAGGAAGTGCGCGGGATGGTTACAGATTTGTTTAAGTCGGGTCAACATGCGTAGCACATTACCACGCCGGGCCATATTATCTTCAGCCTGCTCCACAGCTTCCATCTCGTCGCGCACGGCAGCTTCATATAACGTGGCTTGTTCCGGTGTCAAACTGCAATAGACTTTGTTTTCAAACTTCTCCGGCAGATCGTCAATGATAGTGGAGTCTGTTTTCAGGCGGCGCAGAATGAAGGGCGCAGTCAGTTGTTTGAGTGTAGTCGCAGCCTGTTGATCGCCATAACGTTCAATGGGCAAACTGAACTGCTTGCGGAACGACTCGCGCGATCCTAAATAACCGGGATTCAGAAATTGAGAGATCGACCAGAGTTCGCTCAGCCGGTTCTCGACCGGGGTGCCGGTCAAAGCCAGCCGCATATCCGCCTGTAATGCGCGTGCTGCCTGCGCCTGCTTGGTAGATGGATTCTTAATATTCTGCGCTTCATCCAACGTGATGCTCGCCCATTCGACTTGTTCCAACGTTTCCCGGTCACGATGAAGCAAGGCGTAACTGGTCAAAATGACATCCGCGCCCTGCGCTGCCTGGGCCAAATCATCACCCTGCAAACGTTGCGGGCCATGATGCGTGATGACTTTGAGCGAAGGTGCAAAACGGCTGATCTCGTGCCGCCAGTTGCCAATCACCGAGGTCGGACAGACCAGTAACGCTGGACGATCTACGCCCAACACTGTGCGTTCGTGCAGCCACAAGGTGATGGTCTGGATAGTTTTGCCAAGTCCCATGTCATCGGCCAGACATGCACCTAATCCCATGTGTCGCATCTGAGTTAACCAACCAAAACCGCGTTCTTGATAAGGACGCAGTGTCGCGCGCAGCGTGTCTGGTATCTCAGGCGAGGAACTGTTGTCAGGGTCACGCATCTGGGCTAGAAAATCGTGCAGCCAACCTTCAATCGCCGCTTCGTCAATCTCCAACCCTTCTGGCGCTTCGATGCCATCGGCTCCGGCGGTCATCTTGAGCGCATCAAGGACATCCATTTCGCCTTCGGTGTCTTGCGCATCGAAGAATTTGAGCGCGGCTTCAATCTGGTCAGGGTCTAGCGCTACCCATTCGCCTCGAAACCTCACCAGGGGTTGTTTGAGCGCTACCAACTGCTCAAATTCCGCCCGGCTGACGCGTTCGCCACCCAACGAGAGTTCCCACTGGTAGCCAACCAAGGCATCGCGAGTCAAGAATCCAGTTGGTTCTTCAGTTTGTCCTTTCAAGCGTACTTTGGCTTTCAGTCGGGCGGTGCGCTTGGCCCACCAGTTAGGCACCAATACCCCAAACTGACTGGCTTCGAGCAATGGAGCTGCCTCAACCAGAAACGCATAGGCTTCATCGCGGTTGAGTTGCACGCTCATGGGGCTGGTCTGACGCAAGCTGCCTTCGATGGGCGGAAACAAGCGGGAGGCTAACCCCAGCGCAGTCAGTAGTTTTTCCTGCGGCTGCTCAAAGCGATGTTCCAGATAGGTGAGCGTACTGCCAGTTGAGGACCACACTGTTTTTGCTTCAATCAGCAAACTAGGATCGTCGGTAGCTTGTAGCAGGTAGTGCAACGACCAATGATCGTCACCCTCCACCGGTTCATCCAGGCGAAAACATACTCGAAACGCGCCGAAACCTGCGCCTTCAAGCCCTTCTTGCCAGCGCTGCCAGGCTGCAAACAACTTGTTTTGTTCTTGAGTCGGGCCTGTCAGGGTCTGGTCAGGTCCCGTGAGTGCCTGAAGCCAGGGCGAGCGTGGCAGTAGCTTCTTGAGCGGTTTGAGCCAGGGGGTAGTCGCTGCTTGCTGGTTCGCGTAGGCTTCCCGGATGAAGGTATCCAACGCTGTGTTCAGGAAATCATGGAGCAAAGCGTGTGGCTGTGGTGCCTGGGCAACCTCATCAACCATTGCCCGACATAAGGGCGGCATTTGCGCGGCAAGTTGAGCCGCCAGATCAGTATCCGGCAGGGACTGCCAGTGCGCCAGATAACGCGTACCTTGTTGTTTCAGCGCCGGGATGTAGCGTTGTTCGATCAGGCAGTTCATGACCAACAGCGCCGCTTGCTGCCAGAAAGCGAGATCGCTGCCTAGCGTGAAACCGGTCTGGCGCTTATTGGGTAAGGGCAGTTGGATCAGGAAGTCGAGCAAATCAGTCGGGCGCAATGTGACGGTTGTGATCTTCCAGGCTAGCAGCGCTAGATCGCTATTGAGGGAGGGCCAACCAGTGGCTTGGGCTTCCGGTGAGGGCTGTGGTTTCTTGCCTACCCCTGGCAGCAAAATGGTTGCAGGTAATCCGCCGGGTGAGCTATCAGTCGTGAACTGATCCAGATAGCGCAGCCAGTGGTTAAGGGATAACTCAAAAGGGTGTGGCGCGGTACGTCCGCGTCGCCCCTTGCGATATGTCGGGTCAACGGTGGTGTCTTCCCCCCAGAGTACAAACCGGGCGCGATCCGGTAACCATGTGCCGTGCAGAATGTGCATGCTGGTCAGTCCATAAAAATGGCTTAACGCGGAATAGTGTGAAAAAGGGCATACCTTGGTAGACTTTGGATAGCAACCAGACCAATCAAGGAGACCCTGGGGGGAACAATACCGTTGTTGCCCGCTGTCGTCAAGCGTGTCAACGCCGCGTGCAGCGGACGGGGGAAGTGGTGAGTGCGGCGACGGTAACGGCGTGGCTGGCGTTGCCGGAGTTCAAGGTGACCCATTGTAAGATGGAGGCAGAAGTGGTGATCCCCGGCTAAAGTGTGGGTAATTCGCGCATCTGTGCCAGGTCGGCTACCCGACCCAGGACAGGGCTGTCGTGGCTACTTATTGCGCCCAAACTGATTCCTTCCCTCAATTTCGAACGGATGAGCAATTCGGCCAGCACAGGGCGGGATCACGGTGCAGATGGGCACACAACTGCCGTTGTATGTGACATCCAATCAGTATCACGCCTACGGCGTTGGCATCCCGACCCGCACACCGCTGGGGACGCTGGAAATTATCGAAGGCTATACCGCTGACGACGCGGGACAGTTTTCCAATGGCTACCTGTCTCCGACGCTGAGCAGCATCGTCACGCAAGCGTTTAAGCTGCTCGGCGAACGGTACGCGTGGGGTGGATCGCGGATGGGGATTTTCGGGCGCGACTGCTCGCGCATGATCCGCGACGTCTATGCGACGACGGGCGTCCAACTGCCACGCAACGGCGAACAGCATGCACAGGTCTGCCACGAAGTCGTCGCGTTTATACCCGAGATGGAGGACGATGGGCGCAGGGCCGCACTGGTCAAGGGTGTCCCGCCCGGCGCGATTCTCGAATGCCCGGGACACGTCATGCTGTATTTGGGGGCACATCGACGGCGTGCCGTTCGTGCTTCACGACACCAGCTCCGGGCGGTATCATGGCGCGATTGTGTCCGATCTGTCACTGGGTGACGACGGTGAGACCGGGTCGCTGCTGACGCGACTGCGGCAGGCCGTGGTCATTGGTTAGTGCAGTGCTAGAGACAAGGTAAGTGTAGATGACAAAGCATCATTCATCCGTGCCACTGTACATTCAGATCAAGGAATATATCCGGCAAAACATCCAGTCGGGTGTCTTTGAGGTCAACGAACGGATTCCTTCTGAACGGCAATTGGCGGAGCAGTTCAGTGTCAATCGGCTAACCGTCAGCAAGGCGCTAAGCGAACTGGTGCGGGAGGGCCTGCTTTATACACAGGTCGGTAAGGGCACATATGTCTGCCTGGTGAAGATCGATCAGGCATTGCAGTCGCTCACCAGTTTCACGCAGGATATGGACGGGCGCGGCAAATCTGCGTCGAGCCGGGTGTTGCACGCGGCCATCGAACCCGCCGGGACGGAGGTAGCCAAAGCGCTGGCAATTCTCCCCGGCGCAGAAGTCTTCGCGCTGCACCGCGTGCGGCTGGCCGACGATCAACTGATCGCGCTAGAAAAATCGCACATCATCTACGCGCTGTGTCCCGGCATTCTGGAACGACACAATTTCAGCTGCGAGTCACTGTACAAGGTACTGCGCGATTCCTACAGAATTCATCTGACCTATGCGCACCAGACTATTGAAGCCAGCATCGCCGAAGCGGAAGAACTGGAAGTGCTGGAAGCCGACGCCTGCACACCGATCCTGCGCATCACGCGCGTGACGCACAATGAGCACGACCGCGCTATCGAATTCGTGCGCTCCTTGTACCGGGGCGACCGCTACAAGTTCCGGACTGTACTCAGCCAGGTAGAGTAGGGGGTGACCATGGCCGTTAAGACCGGGTTGGAGGTGCTGCGCGACGACAAGTTCTGCGCGCTGGAAGGGCAGCGCGTCGGATTATGGAGTGGGCAGTCATGCAACGGTATGCAGGTTCACATTACTGAGCTGGCACGCTGGCGGCCCGTTGAGATATGGCTGGGCGTGCTGATCACCATTGCCGCGCTGTACCCGGAACAGTTCGCGTGGCTCCCAGCGCATCCCGACACAGGCAACCAGTATTTCGACCGGCTGATCGGTGGGCGCTGGGTCCGCCGCCAGATCACATCAGACATCCAGGCAGGCAAAGATACGCGAGCGATCCTGGCGCAGTTAGCGTCAGAGTGGTTCGAGGACCGCAACGCGTTTGAGTTGCAGCGCCGTCCACATCTGCTATACATCTGATGGCACCGCCCAAAGGAGTTCCCACTGTGCCGACGCTGCACGACGTTCCCGCCGCCCAGCTTGTGAACACGCTCAATACCGCTGCAACCGCCCAACTTGAAAGTGTCGTCGCCGCACATCTGGGTTTGACATTCCCCGCGCTGGCAATCACGGTACTGCATGCGGGCGAGGTACTGCTCAATGTGGGGGGGGGCTGGATTGATCCTGACACACAGCAGCATCCCGTACAGCCAGATACGCTGTTCGATCTGGCGTCGGTGAGCAAGCTGCATACCGCGACAGCTTTTCTAGCACTGGCGAGTCAGGGACGCGCCGCGCTGCACGATCCGCTGGTCAGCGTGATCCCCGCATTCGGCGCATCCGGCCCACGCCCACTGGACGGTGGTCAGGACCCGCACACCAAAGAACAGCGCCCCACGCCAGAAAACGTACAGGGTCACACCGCCGATCCTGTGCAGGTGACGCTATACCACCTGCTGACGCACACCTCTGGCCTGGCTCCCTGGCGCGATGTGTTCAACGCGGCGGGTCCTGTGCCGCTGCCGCCAGAGCAGGTCGATCCCTTGCCGC
>CBEVZO010000254.1:0-5924 GCA_965554365.1 uncultured Anaerolineae bacterium | reverse complement strand
CCATTCCGGTGAGGGGATACAAGCACAGCAAAAAGCGCAGCAATTTCGTGGTCGGCGCTGATGAAAGTGTACATATTTACTTGCATTTTTTTAATTTCGCATAAAGTGCTTCCGGGTAAAGTTGTCGTAAAATAAAGTATACGTTGTGAGGTTAGTTTTATCACACATGAAAGGAAATGACATGGTCCGCGAAACGTACGAGGTACTGTTCGGCGGCATTTTGGCGGATATCGAAACGGAGTTGCGCGCTGTGCGCGCCGAACAGCAGCCCGTGGCGCCGTTGCTGTGGGAAATCATCGACTATCAATTCGGCTGGGACGCCGATACTCAGGCCGCAGGCAAAAACGTAACCGGCAAGCGAATTCGGCCCGTATTGATGGCACTGGTCGCGCAAGCCGTTTGCGGCGACTACGCACATGTACTCCCGGCAGGCACGGCGCTGGAAATAATACACAACTTCACCCTGATCCACGATGACGTGATGGATCAATCGCAGACGCGCCGCCACCATCCGGCGGTGTGGACACGCTGGGGCACAACGCAGGCGATCAACGCCGGGGATGGTCTGTTCGCCCTCTCAAACTTGACAATGGCACGGCTGCTGCAACACGATATCCCGGCGGCAAAAGTGGTCGAGGCAGGGTGCGCGCTGTCCCAGGCGACGTTGTGGACCTGCGAAGGACAAATCCTCGACATCGGGTTTGAGACACGCACAACCGTATCGCCGGATGAATATATCACTATGATCAGCCACAAAACCGGCACGCTGATCGAAGCGGCGGCCTATATCGGCGCGCTGCTCAGTACAGACGATGACGCGGTGATCACCGGCTACAAGACGTTTGCGCGCCACCTGGGTGTGGCGTTTCAGGTGCGTGATGATTATCTTGATGTGTGGGGCGATAAAACCAAGCTGGGCAAACCAGGAACAGATATCCGCGAGAAGAAGAAAGCGTACCCCTTCCTGGTGACGCTAGAACGCGCCGCCGAGAATGACCGCGCCACCCTACACCAGATTTACGCGCAGGACACGGTTTCCGACGCAGACGTACAAACCGTGTTGGCGATCATGGCGCGCGTAAACGCGGCGGAGCAAACCGACAAAGTGACCGCACACTATTATGACCTCGCGCTGCAACAGCTTGAGTCCACCGGCATTCAGAATGAGTGGCAAGACCAGATTCGCCAAATGGCAGGGTTTCTGATCCGCCGTGCGTCTTGATGTGGGCGTTCCAGCGGCAGCGGCGTGCGTTCTCGGAAACCGGTATACGGCTGCTCAGAGCGCACGTTGACGGCGATTGCTCGCTGTGTTTTAGCCGCCGGTGATCGCTCCGGCCAAGCGACGGAACTGCTGCTTATAGTCGTCACCGGAAAGGTCAAAGCGCTGTTTGCGACGCAGCACGTCCGGCACTTCGATTTCTTCAAGCTGCACAACGTAGATCGGCTTGTTGCGCTCCACAAAGAATTGCAGCGCCTCTTCCACGTTCGTCGCTTTGCTCGCCAGCGCCGAGAGAATCACCACCATATTCTTGCATTCAACCAATGCCGGATGAACCCCGGTCGCCCAGTTCACATCCTCGACTTCTGTCGCTGCCAACCACGTTCTGATCCCGATGCGATTCAGGTCTTCTGCCAGAATCTCGGCAAACTCTGCATCATTCATACCGTAGTTGATATAGGTCACCGGCGTTTCAACCTTGCGTCGTCCGCGCCCACCTTCGCTTTCCTGCACCTTAACCGGTTCCGGCTTTTTCATCTTGGCGTGGTGGGGCGTTTTTCCCATGCGGAACACGGTAGTTCCACAAATGGAGCAGGTTCCGCGCGTGCCGGGTGCGCCGCGCCGCGTCCAAATGGCCTGCGGATTATCCATCGGCACTTTTTCACGGCAGGTCATGCAAAACGCTTCGACCTCTAGCTCGTCGAGCAGTTCATCATCTTCGTGATCGTGAATTCCGTTCAACTCATCGCTCATTGTTCGCTTACCAATCCGTATGCTAAGGAACTTATCATTTGCGGATAGATTAACACAGATGCGCATTTTGTGCGTAGTTCTGATCTCTGTTGGCGGAATAACATGCTATAATCGCTCCCGGCATTATGATAATGTTTACAACCTCACAAACGTACGAGCAGTTGAGTGGAACGCGGGCGGCCAGTTACCTGCAACGCACATCCAGAAAAGGACCAATGATTTATGTCTGATCAGCCACAAACAAGCATCAACACCATCCGTATGTTGGCCGTTGACGCCATCCAGAAAGCGAACTCCGGGCATCCAGGGCTGCCAATGGGCGCTGCACCGATGGCGTATGTGCTATGGACCAAGTTCCTCAAACATAATCCGCGTGATCCGCAGTGGGCCGACCGCGACCGCTTCGTACTCTCTGCCGGACATGGCTCAATGCTGATCTACGCGCTGCTGCACCTGACCGGCTACGACGTAGCGTTGGACGATCTCAAGCAATTTCGCCAGTGGGACAGCATCACGCCCGGTCACCCCGAAGCCGGTATGACGCCCGGCGTGGAAACCACCACCGGCCCGCTGGGACAGGGCTTCGCAACCGGCGTCGGTATGGCGATGGCGGAACGCTATCTGGCGGAAATGTTCAACACACCCGCACACACCATCGTGGATCACTATACCTACGCCATTGTCAGCGACGGCGACCTGATGGAAGGGATCACGGCGGAAGCAGCTTCGCTCGCCGGACATCTCAAACTGGGCAAACTGATCTATCTCTACGACGACAACGACATTTCGCTGGACGGCAGTACGTCGATGTCCTACACCGAAGATGCAGCGGCCCGTTTCGCGTCCTACGGCTGGCACATTGTGCGCATGGTGGACGGCAACGACACCGACGCCATCGAAGCCGCGATCAAAACCGCGCAGGCCGAAACCGACCGCCCCAGCCTGATCATGGTCAAGACGGTGATCGGCTTCGGCAGCCCCAACAAAGCCGGAACCTCGAAGGCACATGGCTCCCCGCTGGGCGAGGACGAAGTGGCCGCAACGAAAGAGAATCTCGGCTGGCCGCAGGAACCGAAATTCCATGTGCCCGACGAAGCGCTCGCAGATTTCCGCGCGGCTGTCACAGCGGGCGAGACGCAGCAAGGCACATGGCAAGCCACCTTCAACGCATGGGCGGCGGCCAATCCTGAGCTGGCAACGATCTGGCAGCAGATCATGTCGGATACACTGCCCGCTGGTTGGGACGCTGATCTGCCGCGCTTTGAAGAAGGCGCAATCGCCACCCGTAACGCCTCCGGGACCGCCCTCAACGCGCTCGCGGCAAAGCTGCCCGGTCTGATCGGCGGCGCAGCGGACCTCGACTCCTCAACCAAGACTTATCTCAAGTTCTCGGACGATTTCCAGGCCGGGGCCTACGGTAACCGCAACCTGCGCTTTGGCGTACGTGAACATGCGATGGGCGCGATTGCCAATGGTATGGCGGCACACGGGGGCCTGATCCCCTTCACCGCGACATTCCTGGTTTTCGCAGACTACATGCGCGGCGCGATGCGCGTCGGCGCGCTCAGCCACTTTGCGCCGATCTACGTCTTCACGCACGACAGCGTCGCAGTAGGCGAAGACGGCCCCACGCACCAGCCGGTTGAGCAAGTAATGTCGATGCGCGTGATCCCGAATCTGGACGTGATCCGCCCCGCAGACGCGAACGAAACTGCCTATGCCTGGAAAGCCGCGATTGAGAACCGCGATAACCCAACCGTGCTGGTCTTCACACGCCAGAATCTCCCGGTCCTCGATCCTGATGCGGGCATGGCCGAAGGGGTGGCGCGCGGCGCGTATGTACTCTCTGATGCGCCAGACGGCACACCCGACGTGATCCTGATCGGCGCGGGGTCAGAAGTCCATCTCGCGCTGGACGCACAAGAACTGCTCGCCAAGCAGGGCGTCGCGGCGCGCGTGGTCAGTATGCCGTGCTGGGAACGCTTCGAGCGCCAGTCACAGGACTACCGCGACAGCGTGCTGCCCCCGGCGATCACGGCGCGTGTAGCCGTCGAAGCGGGTGTGACAACCGGCTGGCACAAGTGGGTCGGGCTGGACGGCGCGGTCATCGGTGTAGACCGTTATGGCGCGTCGGCCCCGTACCAGATCGTCTTCGAGAAATTCGGACTGACCGCCGCCAACATCGCGGAGCAAGCATTGGCGCTGCTGGCTAAATAATCACTGCACCGCAGCAGCACCATACACATCATCATCTACACGGGGCTAACCACGCGGTTGGCCCCTTGTTCTGCTGGGGTTGGTTTCGCGTTGACTATGGCGCGGTACTCAACTGTGCTACACTTCCCAACAAGGCGGCGTTTGAAGGAGGTCTGCGGCGATGGAAGTTGATGTCATTAAAACATTGCGCGAAACATTCACTGATCTGGACGACACGGCGTTGCAGGAACTCTCCGGGCTGGTGCGGACTCGTACCTATCCGCCAGAAACGCTGATCTGCAAAGAAGGCGCGTTTGAACAGGTCTTTTACCTGATCGTCATAGGCGAGGTGGCGATCACCAAGCATTTTGAAGGCGATGAGGAGCGCGTACTGCGCCACAGCCATCCCGGTGATTTCTTTGGCGAGATGGCCCTGATCCAGGATCAACCGCGCTCCGCCAATGTGCGCACCACCCAGGGCACCACCGTGCTGGAATTTGACCGCGAAGTGTTTGAACACTTGATGGCCTCCAGCCCCAACCTTGCGTGGCGCATGGTGCGGATCACATTCGACCGGCTGCGCGCCAACGATCAAACCGCACTCAACGATCTGCGCGAAGCGTACAAAACGCTGGAACAACTGGATCGCGCCAAGCTGGACTTCATCGAGATCGCAGCGCACGAACTGCGCACGCCCCTCACGGTGATTCACGGGTATGCGGACGTACTGCGCAACAGCGGGATGCTGCAAGGTAACGCCACGCTCAAAGAAGTGGTAGACGGCATCATTCGCGGCACAGGACGACTGTATGAAATTGTGAACGGGATGCTCGACATCACCAAGATCGACACCGAGACACTCAAAGTCTCACACGTGCCGGTGCTGATGCAGAGTGTGCTGAACGAACTCCGCAACGAGTTCACCAAAGCCCTCGAAGAACGCGGCATCACGTTCGATCTCAAACAGATCGGCGAAGTGCCCTACATCGAAGCCGACCCCAACCTGATGTACAAGGTGTTCTACCAGCTTTACACTAACGCGATCAAGTACACGCCTGACGGCGGAACTATCACTACCACCTACTGGATTACCGAGGTGGAAGGCATGGGGCGCTCACTGGCCGTAGTAGTAGAAGACAACGGCGTGGGCATCGACCCGCAGCATCACAAGCTAATTTTCGAGAAGTTCTACCAGATCGGCGAAGTCGCGCTGCACTCATCCAGCAAGACCGCGTTCAAGGGTGGCGGCCCCGGCTTAGGGCTGGCGCTGGTGAAGGGCGCTGTCGAGGCGCATGGCGGGATGGTGTGGGTCGAAAGCGCAGGGTACGACGAGGAAACGAGGCCGGGCAGCACCTTCAAAGTCCTGCTACCGGTGCATGTGTAAATGGTGCAACGATCATTCTGAAACATCATCATCCAGATCAAGCACACCTTCCTGCGCCAGAATCGTGCGCAGATGATCGCGCCGGGCGTTCCCGGCGAGTGTTTCGAGCCGCCGCACGCCCAGCGGATCGATTTCTTCACGTAGTAAGCGCAGGTTTTCTGCAGTGGGCGGCGGAGTCTCGTGCAGGTCTGGCGCGATGTTTAACTCAAACCCCGTCTTGGCCTGCACACGTTTGAGCGTCACGCCCCGGTGCAGTGTCACCAGGCGCATCCGCCCCTCCGCCCAATCGAACTGCCCCAGGTTGCTCACCAGGTAGTGCGGTCCCTGACCTTGTGTGCGCGCGGGATGATGCCCCAACCCGCTGCACCAATC
>CBEVZO010000253.1:0-5925 GCA_965554365.1 uncultured Anaerolineae bacterium | reverse complement strand
ATCTGCTGCTAACGGTCTTCCTGCTAATTTTCGCGCTCACGGCGATTCAAGTGCTGCCCTGGAACACCATCGGGATCACGCTGCCCGCTGAGGACGTGATACACAGTACGAGTTGGCTGTTCGACTGGGTTACCCTCGGCATGTTGATTATGTTTTTTATGCTGGGGATGACAGTGTCGCGCTGGATTCCGTTGGGCGTGGTGATCTATATTGCGGCGCTGATCTTAAGTACGATGTGGGTGAACGATTTGCCACAATGCAGGACTGCGATCACGACGGTTTGCCGCGATGCCCGCCCCGGCCTGGATGTGAATGTCGTCCGGTTGCCGGTGGGCAATGGTGAAGTGTCATTTTGGCCCTCGCTGATCTTGATCGGTGCGTTTTTGTCGCTGGTGGTGTTTATCTACATTGAGGTGACGCAGCGGCTTTACATCGCGTTGCAAGAACGCGCCAAAGCCCCGTATCTGGCACGCTACAACGCACAGATTGTGACGCTCAGCGACCAGTTGCTCAGCGATGACAACAGCCATGTTGAAGCCGTGCCGCTGGCAGAGCTAATCGAGGTGCGCGATTATCTTGAGAAGGTTGAGTCGCGACGCAGCCCGGTGCGAATGGCTATTGACGCTCTGCTGCCGTTGAGCCTATCATTAGGGCCGCCCGTGTTCCAGGTTGTGACACAGGCACTGGGTGTTTCGTTCTAACCGTCACCTCATCAAGGAGAATGCTATGTTCATTGGGATCGGCAATCCCGTGTACGACTACATCAAGACGCCTCAGGTAGACACTGAAACGCGTATTATGTCCGGTTGCTCGACGAACGCCTGCCTCGCTGTGAGCAAGATGGGTAAACCGGCGATGTTGGTTGGTTGTGTTGGTCCCGATTTCAAGACCCAGTTTGAGGCAGATTTGCAGCGCTTCGGCATCACCGCTGAAATCTATCCGACGGAGCAAACCGGCGGATTTGGTTTGATTTACGATGCGCGCGGCGACCGTACGCTGGATGTGTTGGGCGTGGCGAAGCCTGTGCCCGATTTCCCCGCTGACGCTGTTGCCAATGCGACGTTTGTGCTGATTGGGCCGATCCTCGGCGAAACGTCGGTCGATTTGGTGGCACGGGTGCGCGCGGCGACGCAAGCTCCGATTTTACTCGATCCGCAGGGCGTGTTGCGCCGGATTCCCGAAGGCGGACGCATTGAGCGTTACCGTAACCCCGATATCGACCAGATTATTCCCAACTGCGATATCGTGAAAGCTAATGAGCATGAAGCGCACATTATCACGGGCATTGATCCCACCACAAGCGACGAAGCCGCTTTTGAGTCTGCGCGGAAGCTGCACGCACTCGGCTGCAAGATCGCGGTGGTGACGCTGGCTGCCGAAGGCTCTGTGATTTTCGATGGCAGCGAGATGATCCGCATTCCAGCGTACAAGACCAACGCCGTTGATCCGACCGGCGCAGGTGACACATATGCGGCTGGATATATGACGCGCTATTCTGAGGGCGCTGCCAGCCTGCGCGAAGTGGGCTTTTTCGCGTCCTGTGTGGCGTCGGTGATGGTCGAGAATGTTGGGCCAGAGTTCCCGCTGACACGCGCAGAAGCCGACCGTCGTACGCAAGAACTGCTCGCCGCACATTCCTAAACAAGCAGCCGTTAGCAATTAGCGTTAAGCTGTTAGCAAAAACCTTTGTCGCCCGTGTGTTTCCTCCCTCAACCGGAGGAATTTGAGGACTAGGGTTTTAGCTAACTGCCAAAAGCTAACCGCTGAGTGGCTTAGTTTTCACATGACAGACCACACAGACAACGTAGTATCGAGGATAGTTTTTATGGCACGCCTGCAACAGAATCGCCAGAAATATGAAGCCCTGGGCCGGTCGATTGCGAAATACGTTAGCAAGATCGGCCTGACGCCTAACCAGTTAACGCTCCTCAGCCTGTTGGCTGCTGTAGGCGCGGGAATCACGATAGCCTACCAAAATTTGCCCCTGACCCTCGCGGGGTTGGTGTTGGTCGCCGTTTTTGATATGCTTGATGGAAGTGTCGCACGCGCGACCGGGCAGGCAACGCAGTTCGGCGGCTTGTTCGATCACGTGGTGGATCGCTATGCCGAGGCGGTGCTGTTGTTGGGCGTGATGCTCTCCGATCTGGTGGCTCCGGCGTTGGTGTTGTTCGCGTTGTTCGGCATGGTTATGGCGAGCTACACACGCGCACGCGCTGAATCCAAACCAGGCATGGATAACTGCAACGTGGGCCTCGCTGGGCGGTTGGAGAAATTGCTGATTCTGATCGCCGGGTTGATCCTGGAACTGGGCGGCATTCTGTCCGGCACATTGGTCTGGTCGGTGATCTTGATAGGGCTGATGTCCCATATCACCGTGATCCAACGCCTGCGCTACTCGTATGAAGTGCTTTCAAAATATTCCGAATAGTCGCCTGAGTACGGAGATCATCGCACATGACAGTGGACCGCACGGGGCTGGAATTCGGCCCCTTTGACCTGTTCGGTTTTACGCTCAACCCGACCTTTCATTGGTACGGGTTAATTATTGTGACCGGCATTTTTCTGGCAGCGCTGATAGTAGCATTGCTCGCCAAACGGGATGGCAAAGACCCCGACCATGTTTGGAATGCGTTGGTGTGGATCGTGATCCTGGGCGTGGTTGGCGCGCGGGTGTGGCATATCTTGTTTCCCGCGCAGTCGTCGGTTGACGCGGGCCGCACCGCCGAATGGTATCTGACGCATCTTTTTGATCTGCACGATGGGCCGTTGATCATCTGGAACGGCGGGCTTGGCATTTTCGGCGCGGTGATTGGTGGCGCGTTGGGCGTGATCATCTATGGACGGCGGCACAAGCTGGATGTGATGTCGTGGATTGACATTGCGGCGGTATCGCTGCCGTTGGGGCAGGCGATTGGGCGCTGGGGTAACTTTGTCAACCAGGAGTTGTACGGCAAAGCGACTGATCTACCCTGGGGCATTACGCTCGATCATCCTCCGGCGGGATACACTACGAGTGATACCTTTCACCCGCTGTTCTTGTACGAATCGTTGTGGAATCTGATCAACTTCGGGATATTGTTGGTGGTCTGGCTGCGTTTCCGTGACCGGCTGAAGCAGGGCGATGTACTGCTAATGTATCTGGTGTTGTATCCGGTCACGCGGTTCGCGCTGGAATTCTTGCGCTTTGAGCCGACGATGGTGGGTGTTGTGAACGTCTCGCGCGTGTTCGCGATCAGTGTCGCCCTACTCTCGGCGGGACTGTTGATCTACCGCCACCGCGATGATCTGCGCGGTAAGCGCGCGGATGCTGAACAGGAAGAATCTTCGGCGGCGTAAACGGCACAGTCTGCCAGGCACAGCACACAGGTACGCAGTGATTGAGCGTGCCTGTTTTTGTTTTCCGTAGGACGTGGGTTCTCCGGCGTTTACGGGTTTTTCATGCAAACCGTGACAAGTGCCTATTGGAGTTGCCGTTCCCGACCTATACAATCTAAAGTGAGACCAGACGGAAAGTGGGGAATGTGATGATTGAAGCCCAGGACTTGACAAAAGACTTCAAAGAATTTCGCGCCGTAGACCACGTTAACTTCACGGTTGAGCCAGGGACTATTTTCGCGATCCTGGGGCCAAACGGCGCGGGTAAAACGACCATTGTGCGGATGCTGACATCGATTCTCAAGCCGACCGAGGGCTGGGCGCGCGTCTCTGGATACGATGTGGTACGCCAAGCATCATTGGTGCGGCGGGCGGTGGGTGTACTGACTGAGCAGCATGGGCTGTATGAGCGGATGCGCGGGATTGAGTATCTCGATTTCTTCGCGCGCATTTACCATCTCAGCGCAAAAGAACGCCGCCGTCGTCCGTTGCAGCTTATGGAACACTTCGGGTTAGGCGACGCGATAGATAAGCGGTTGGGTGAATACTCGAAAGGTATGAAGCAGAAGTTGGCGCTCGTGCGCGCAATGTTACACGATCCGCCGGTGCTGCTGCTGGATGAACCCACCTCCGCGATGGACCCGCAGAGCGCGAAGCTGGTCCGCGACGCGATCAGCAATCTCCGCCAGGGAGAACGCACGATTGCGATCACCACACACAACTTGACTGAAGCACAGAGCCTCGCTGACCATATCGCCATAATCCGCAAGGGACGCATCATCGCCAACGGCACATTCCGCGATCTCTTGCAGCGCTTCGTAGGGGACGCGGTGATGGAATTGCATCTGACGCAGCACCTCAATGGGGCGGCGGATGAACTGGACGACATGGTAACGGTGGTAGACCAGGGTGAACGCTGGCTGCGTTATCGCACGCCGGACCCCGCTGTGACCAATCCGCAGGTGCTGCGCCGTTTGATCGGTGCGGGCCTGGATATTGTCACGCTGAGTGAGGTGTCACAATCGTTGGAAGATGTTTATTTGCAAATCGTCACCGAAGACGAGGGGTTGGAGGCACAACATGTCGAGCGTAACTAACGGATTACCGTCCCGGCCCCTGGGTGAAGCACAGGAATACGCATCGCGCGCCGGGTTTTTCCAAACGCTGAGCAATGCATTGATCGTGACGCGCCGCGAAGTGCGCGACAGTGTGCGCGACTGGCGGATCATGTTCCCGATTTTCATCCTGACACTGGTGTTTCCGCTGTTGGCGAACGTGATGACGCGCATCTTTACCGGCTTTTTTGAGGATAACGGCGCGGAAGATTTGCTGCCGCATCTGCTGCCGCTACTGCCAATGATCGTGGGTTTCTTCCCGGTATCGATCTCGCTAGTGATCGCGCTTGAGACATTTGTTGGTGAGAAGGAACGCCGCAGCTTGGAACCGTTGCTCTCCACACCGCTGACCAACACGGAACTGTATATGGGCAAGTCTTTTGCGGCGATGCTGCCGCCGCTGTTGGCGAGCTACGCGGGCATTGCGATTTATATGGCGGGGCTGATCCTGGGTAAATATGAGTGGCGACCGGAACCGCTGCTCGTGATCCAGATCGTCGCCCTAACAACGGTGCAGGCGTTGGTGATGGTTACGGGCGCGGTGGTGGTGTCGAGCCAGACCACGTCCACGCGCGCCGCAAATCTGCTGGCGAGCTTTATCATCATCCCCATGTCGATGCTGGTGATGCTTGAGGGCACAATCATGGTGCAGCCGCACAAGCGTTACTTGCTGTGGTATATCGTGCTGGCTGCTATCGTGGTTGTTACTCTGCTGGTACGGATGGGCGCACGTATCTTCAACCGTGAGGAACTGCTGGGCCGCGCACTGGATCAACTGAATCTCAAGTGGGCGTGGAAAACGTTCTGGACGCATTTTCGTGGGCCGGTGCAGGGCTTCAATCTGCGGCAGTGGTATCGCCTGAGCGTATTCCCGGCGCTGGGACATTTGCGGAACAGTACAGTAGTGGTGTTGGTCGCGATTCTCGCGGGGTTTGCGTTCGGATGGGTCGTGGCGGGGGATTGGGTGTTGCCGCTGGACCAGTTCGAAGCGAACGACGCGAGTATGCTGGATAATCTGCGCGGCTGGTTTTCCATCACACAGGATAATCCCCGCTTGATCGTGTTTGCTTTCACGCAGAATGCGCGTGTGCTGCTTGCTGCTACGATCCTGGGACTGTTTACTTTCGGGGTGTTGACGCTGGTGTTGGTGATTGTACCGTTTGCCATGCTGGGGTTCATTCTGGCGCAGGTGGTGCAAGCTGGATTAAGTCCCGTGCCGTTTATACTGGCGGTCATTCCACACGGGATTGCTGAAGTCCCGGCGATTGTCATCGCGGGTGCGGCAGCCGTGCGACTGGGTAGCATCGTGACACGTCCGCCGGAGGATATGACAGTCGGTGAAGCGTGGCTGCGCACGCTGGCGGATACAGTGAAGGTGGGGGTAGGTGTGATCACACCGTTGTTGATGATCGCGGCGGTGCTGGAAGTGATCGTG
>CBEVZO010000252.1:0-5927 GCA_965554365.1 uncultured Anaerolineae bacterium | reverse complement strand
TCGTCTCCGTGCGCGCGGATGTGCTGCACTCACTCTGCGCGCAGGGTGTCGTGCCGGTCATCTCGCCGATCTCGATGGGCGCGGAGGGCAGCTATAACGTCAACGCCGATCACGCCGCAGGAGCCATCGCCGCCGCCATCCACGCCGCGCACGCCACCTTCTTGACCAACGTCCCCGGCGTGCTGGTCGATGCACACGTCGCGGCAACGCTCACCGTCAGCGAAACAGAAGCCCTGATCATGCGGGGTGTCATCAACGGCGGCATGATCCCGAAAGTCAACGCCGCACTTACTGCCGTCGCGGGCGGCGTGCAGCAAGCCATCATCACCAACCTGACCGGCCTCAACGCCGGGACCGGCACGGTGTTCGTCGCGTGATTGCGCCGACATTGTACGGGCACTGCTCTGCCGCGCCCTGGTTTATCATTTTGACATCATCATTTGGGGGTAATTATGACTACCGTTCCACAGAAAACCGATCAGTACGTGCTGCACACCTACGGACGCGCGCCGTTCGTCCTCGTGCGTGGCGCGGGGATGCACGTCTATGACGATGCGGATAACGCCTATCTCGATTTTGCCTCCGGCATCAGCGTGAACGCGCTCGGCCACAGCGATCCCGAACTGACGCAGGTCGTCAGCGATCAGATCGCGCAGCTCTCGCACGTCTGCAACCTGTACCACACCGCGCCCCACGCCGATCTCGCCGAACTGCTCTGCACGACGAGTTTCGCGGATAAAGTCTACTTCGCTAATTCCGGCACGGAAGCGGTGGAAGCAGCGATCAAGTTTGCCCGCAAATACGCGCGTACGGTTCACGGTCCCGGCAAAACCGGGATCGTCGCATTTCAGGGCGCGTTTCATGGGCGCACCGGGGGATCGCTGGCGCTGACCGCGCGCGAGACATATCAAGCGCCCTTCCGCCCGCTGATGCCCGGTGTCACATTCGCCCCGTTCAACGATCTCGCCGCCGCTGCAAAGCTGATCGGCCCCGACATCTGCGCCGTGTTTGTCGAGCCGGTCCAGGGCGAAGGCGGCATCCACATCGCCACGCCGGAATTTCTGGACGGGCTGCGCGACCTGTGTGACCAGTATGGCGCGCTGCTCGTGTTTGACGAAATTCAATGCGGCATAGGGCGCACCGGGACGCTGTGGGCTTACGAACAGTCCGGCGTCACGCCCGACATGCTCACCGCAGCGAAGGCACTCGGCGGCGGGCTGCCCATCGGCGTAACGCTGCTCACAGACGCAGTCGCGGCGGTCATGGCTCCCGGCGATCACGGCAGCACCTTCGCCGCAGGCCCGGTCATCTGCCGCGCCGCCGAAGTCGTCCTGAAACGCGTTAGCGATCCCGCCATGTTGCAGCACGTCACCGCAATGGGCAAGTATCTGCTGAAGCAACTCAACGCGCTCACGTCCCCGCACATCAAGCAAATACGCGGCCTGGGTCTGATGATCGGCATCGAACTCGATATCGAGGCGTGGCCGCTGGTAGAAGCGGGTTATGCACACGGCGTGCTGCTGCTCAACGCGGGACCGAACGTGTTGCGCCTGCTGCCGCCGCTGATCGTAGAAAAGACGCACAGTGATGAACTGGTCGCTGTACTGGACACTCTGCTGCACGAGAAGGACAACTGAATGCTGATTCGCCACCCCCATCCCGACGAAGCCGAGCGCATTTGTGCGCTATTTGAGAACGAAGTGCAAGCCGGACGAATGCTGCCGCGCGTGCCTGACCACATCCGCACCCAGCGTGACGACTGGCTGGTGATCGTGCAAGACGATCAGGTCGCGGGCTGCGTGTCGCTGGTGCAGTTCAACGGATCGCTGTGCGAGATTCGCTCGCTCGCAGTGGACCCCACGTACCAGGGCCAGGGTCTCGCCAGCCGCTTAGTCCTCGCCGCCGTGCATCTCGCCTGCCAGCGCGATGTACCGCGTGTCCTCGCTTTGACACGCGCCGTAGGGCTGTTCACCAAACTCGGCTTCCAAACCGATACCGTCAAGAATTACCCTGAAAAGGTGTGGGCCGACTGCGCGCCGTGCCCCTTCCGCCACGCCTGCGACGAAGTGGCGCTGATCTTTCATTTGCACCAGGAGGAACATGCCGATGACGCACCCTGTGAAACGCATGCACTTAACCGGGACGCACTGCGGGCTTAAGCCGGACGGCAAACTCGACATCGCGCTGCTGGTCAGCGATCAACCGTGTGTGGCAGCGGGCGTTTTCACTACGAACCAAGTCAAGGCCGCGCCCGTGCTGTACGATCAAGCACTGCTCGCCCGCCCCGATGCGCAAATCCGCGCGGTGATCATCAACACCGGCAGCGCGAACGCCTGCACCGGGCCGCAAGGTGACGCGGACGCACAGCAAACCGCCGCCCAGGTCGCGGACGCGCTCGGCTGCCAGCCGGACGAAGTCTTCGTGATGTCCACCGGCGTGATCGGGATGCCACTGCCGATGGATCGCATCACGGCGGGGATTAGCGCGCTCGTGGGCCACACCTCGCCGGATGGGTGGCTTGACGCTGCTAACGCGATCATGACCACCGACACGCGCCCGAAGGTTGCCAGCGTACAGACCGCCGAGGGTTACACGATCACGGGCATCGCCAAAGGCTCCGGCATGATCGCGCCCAACATGGCAACCATGCTCAGTGTAATCACGACAGATGCACAGATTCCACGCGCACTGCTGCAACGCGCCCTGCACGCTGCGGTTGATCTCAGTTTCAATCGCGTCGTGGTGGACGGCGACATGAGTACCAACGACACCGTCCTCGCGCTGGCGAATGGCGCATCCGGCATCGCCGTGCAAAACGAAGCCTCGTTCGTGGCCGCGCTAACTGACGTGTGCATCCAACTCGCGCAAGCGATTGTTCGTGACGGCGAAGGTGCGACCAAGTTCGTCACCGTGCAGGTCACGGGCGCAGCAGATGCCGACTCTGCCAGCGCGGTTGCCAACCAGATCGCCTCATCCGCGCTGGTGAAGACCGCGTTCTATGGCGCTGATCCGAACTGGGGACGTATTCTGTGTGCGGCGGGCTATTCCGGCGCGGCGTTTGATCCGGCGCAGACAACGCTGTGGCTGCTGGATGCTGACGGCAAACCCGTAATCCAACTTGTAGAACACGGCACGCCCCTCGACTACGACGAACCCGCCGCCATCGCGCTGATGCAAACACCCGAATGGGGTGTACGTCTGGACCTCGGCGCAGGGGACGCAGAGCATTGGGTGTGGACGTGCGATCTCAGCCACGAGTACGTGACGATCAACGGCCATTACCGCACGTAAAAAACAATCAGGACACAGATGAACACGGATGAACACAGATTTCTTTTTTCAATCCGTGTTTATCCGTGTCCCATTCTGTGCTTGTTCTTAATCAGCGTTTATCTGCGTTCATCTGCGTCCCATTACTCTTTGCGCGCCACCAGCCATGCCCGCGCACGCGCCATCTGACTCTCGAAATCGCCCGTGCCACCGACCACATTCCGCCGCGCCACTGCCGCGTCGAAATCCAGCGCCGCGCTGATATCCGCCTCGAACTCCTCCGACACCGTGTGCAAATCATCCAACGTCAGCGCGGAGAGACCCACACCGCGCGCTTCCGCCAGCCGCACCACCTGCCCCGCGATGTGGTGCGCCTGCCGGAACGGAATTCCCCGCAGCGCGAGGTAATCCGCAACTTCAGTCGCCAGCAGCGCATCATCCAACGCCGCACGCATCCGATCCGTGTTGAGTTCCAGTGTCTCGACCAGTCCCACCAGCGGCGGCAGCAAGACCATCAGCGTATCAAATGCGTCAAACAGCGGCTCTTTGTCTTCTTGCAAATCTTTGTTGTACCCGCTCGGCAGCCCCTTGAGCGTCGCCATAAAGCCCGCGAGATGCCCCGTCAGCCGTCCGGCCTTGCCACGCGCCAACTCCAGCGGGTCAGGATTGCGCTTCTGCGGCATGATGCTGCTGCCCGTGCTGTAGCGCTCATCCAGGCGCACGAAGCCAAACTGCGGATTAGCGAAGATAATCACGTCCTCCGCCAGCTTGCTGAGATGCGTCCCAATCAGCGCCGCCACAAACAGGAACTCCGCCACATGATCGCGATCCGCGACGGCGTCCATACTGTTCGGCGCAACGCCCGTGAATCCCAGACGTTCCGCCAGCCGTGCGCGGTCAATGGGATACGTCGTCCCGGCAAATGCCGCCGATCCAAGTGGGCACTTCGCGCGCCACCCCGCCGCCAACTGCTCCAGGCGTTCGATATCGCGCGTTAGCGGCCAGAAGTGATTGAGCCACCAATGCGCCGCCGTCACGGGCTGCGCGGGCTGGAAATGCGTGAACCCCGGCATCACCGCACCGGGAACCTTTGCCGCCTGCTCCACCAACGCCGCCGCTAACGGGATCACCGCCGCGCGCACCTGCGCCACTGCCTCCAACAACCACGGCAGCACATCCGTCGCGACCTGATCGTTGCGGCTGCGTCCGGTGTGCAGCTTGCCCGCCACCTGACCCACGATCTCCGTGAGCCGCCGCTCCACCGCCGTGTGGATGTCCTCATCCCCCGCCCCAACAGTGAAGCGCCCTTGCGCAAACTCCGCGCGCACACGTTCCAGGCCATTGACGATCTGCTCACACTCGGCAGCCGTCACTACATCCGCGTCCGCGAGCGTCTGCGCCCAGGCCACGCTGCCGGTAATGTCCACATCGTACAACCGCCAGTCGAACGGCAAACTGTCATTCAGCTTGCGTACGGCGTCGTCGGTCTGCTGCCCAAATGCGCCACCCCAAAGACTCATGATGTTTGCCCTTTGCCACCCTGCCCTGCCTCAAGTCCCCCTCTCCGCGCGTGGAAAGGGGAATTTAGGGAATGAGGTTTCTGCCACTAATCCCGCTTGAACGTCGTATAATCCGGCTGGCGATAGCGACTCGCGCCCGTGCCCTCGATGCTCAACATCGCGTCCACCTTCATCGGTAGCCCGATCATGTTGATGAAGCCCTTCGCATCCGTCTGATCGTACACATCCATGTGCCCGAACGATGCGTAATCCTCGCGGTAGAGGCTGTACGGACTCTTGCGCCCAGCGATGATCACGTTGCCCTTGTAGAGCTTGATCCGCACCACACCCGTGACAGTCCGCTGCGTCTCCTGCACAAACGCGTCGAGCGCCTCGCGTAGCCGCGTGTACCACATACCCGCGTAGACCAACTCGGCGTACTTCACCGCGACGAAATCTTTGTAGTGCATGGTCGCTTTGTCCAAGCACAGGCTTTCGAGCGCCTGATGTGCCGCCCGGAGGATTGTGCCACCCGGTGTTTCATACACGCCGCGACTCTTCATCCCAACCAGCCGGTTCTCAACCATGTCCACGCGCCCGACCGCGTGTTTCGCGCCAACCTCGTTCAGCTTGCTGAACAGCGGCACAGGGTCCAGCGCCTGACCGTCCAACGCCACCGGGACGCCTTTCTCGAACGCGATCTCGACATATTCCGCTTCGTCGGGCGCGTCTTCGGGACTGACCGTCAGCACAAACATATCTTCTTCGGGTTCGTTCCAGGGGTCTTCCAGCGGACCGCCCTCGTGACTCATGTGGAATAAATTGCGGTCGCGGCTGTAGATGCTCTTGAGCGTGGACGTGATCGGTACATTGAATTCTTCAGCGTATTCGATGGCATCTTCGCGGCTGCGAATGTCCCATTCACGCCAGGGCGCGATCACCGCCAGCTTGGGATTGAGCGCCATCGCTGTGAGCTCAAAGCGCACCTGATCGTTACCCTTGCCCGTGCAGCCGTGCGCAATCGCCTGAGCGCCTTCGGCTTCTGCGATCTCGACGAGATGTTTGGCGATCAGCGGGCGTGCAAATGACGTGCCGAGCAGATACACGCGCTCATAAACCGCCCCCGCCTGCAAGGTCGGAAACACGAAATCGCGCAGG
>CBEVZO010000251.1:0-5934 GCA_965554365.1 uncultured Anaerolineae bacterium | reverse complement strand
GGCGCTGGAATTCACCGACGAGGCGAAGCAGTGGATGCTGGACCAAAACGAGCATCCCGAATGGGGCGCGCGTCCGCTGCGGCGCATCATCCAGCGCAACGTGCGCGAGGCGCTGGCGGATCATCTGCTGACGGATCCTCCCGAAGCCGGGACAAAGGTCAAGATTCACGTCGCCAGCGGCTATACGGCGCTCACGTTTGAGATGGTGACGGGGTAGGCGAAAAACGGGAACCGCCCGTGCTATAATTCAGATACCTTGTGTTGGTAGATACGGCGGAATGTAGCAATGACAACCGGACACACCATTTCATTAGACCTGCCCGCAGACCTCTACGAACGCGTACGTCAGATCGCTGCCGAGCATGATCGCTCGGTAGAGACCGTGCTACTGGAAACGCTGCGTGTGATGTTTGGCACACTGTCGGCGGATACAAATCTGGAGCGCGAAGCTCTGGCATCGTTCAGTGATGCGCAGTTATGGGGTGTGGTGCATCAGCGTTTGGCGTGGCCGAGCCGCGAACGGTATCGGGAGCTTATGGCGCGTGCCAAGCAAGGCGATCTGTTGCCGGATGAACACGGCGAGCTTGATGCGTTGGTCGATCAGATGGACCGTTACACCGTGCTGCGGTCACGAGCTTTGCGTGAATTGCAGCAGCGCGGGCATGATATCTCATCGTATTTCAAGGCGTCAGGGTAATGGTGGCGATCTCTGCGGCGCTGCGCCAAGCGGTTCTCGCACGGGCGGGCGGCTATTGCGAATACTGCCATGCGCCCATCGCCGTAGTGGTGGAATTTGAAATCGATCATATTGCGCCTGTGGCTGTGGGCGGAGAGACTGCACTCGAAAACCTCTGCGTAGCTTGCGGAGGCTACAATCGTTTCAAAGCAGCATATCAAGACGGGATCGATCCTGAGACAGGACCTGCGGTCCCGTTGTTTGATCCGCGTGTGCAGGAGTGGCCTGCGCATTTTGAATGGCACGCGAATCGTGTGCGGCTTATAGGGTTAACATCTGCTGGACGTGCTACCGTGCATCGATTGCGCATGAATCGCGAACAGATGCAGGTGGCACGGCGTTTGTGGCTTGAAACCGGGTTGTTTCCACCTGGCAACGGGTGATCTCAGGAGGACGGATGGATATACACGACATGGACATGCTGAGCGACGATGATCTGTGGGACATCGTGGAGCAGGGCGTTGCAGACGCCGATCGCGCGCGGTATCAGGAGTTGTTCCGCTGGGATGCGACGGACGAGCTATCACCCGCAGAGCAGGCCGAGCTTGAATCGCTGGGCGCGCTGATCGATGGGTGGATGGCGCGGCGTGACACAGCGTTGGATGAACTCGCGCGGCGTGGGTTTGATGTGTCGGGTTATGCGGGGTAGGGCGCGGATCGTTTGACGCATAGTTATAGACAGACGACGACCGGGTGACGCTGATAAATGCCGTCACCCGGTAGATGTTGCGATTGATAATGTCAGATGTCCGGATCAGCCGTTGATCTCGGCACGGGCAGCGGCGATAGCGTCATCGATTGAGGTGAAGGCTTTGGCGTTAAGCGATCCATACTGTTTACTTGCAAAGGCGGTCGCGGCCAGCGCCACGAGTTCGTCTTTGCCCACGAAAAAGGTGCTGGTATTGGGGAGTTTGGCTCCCGTGTCGGCCTGCAAACCCATCACCACATCGCCGAAGTTGACGTCCACATCGGAAAAGTCCAGAATGCGGACGCGCTTGCCTTGCACATCAGCGGTGAGGCGTGCGAACTCCTGTGAAGCCGTGATTGGATCGTCAGGGATTTGCAGTGGGGGTACAACTGTGAAAACCACGATAGGGGCGTCGTTGAGACGACGAACATCCATAGCCATATCAATTCTCCTAAGCGCACCTTCAAGTAAGAACGATAACACTATCATAGCACAAAGCTAACTGTAAACAAACGAAAAAATAATGAAAAGTTAGTGCTTTCTCACATCTTGATGGCGGGTATGCCCAATTTTTGGGAGGCGCGACTGGGATCAGTATTCTGCTGGCGGCGGGATGGTATAATTGTGGCGCGACAGCGTACAACGAATCAGGGGTATGGTGTGGCTGCAACAGGGGCTGGCGCAGGTCGGGCTGCTGATAAACTGTAGGAGAGAAGCGAGGACCAAGCGTATGAGGAGCAAATATATGGGGCGCAAACGATGGTGGGTGTTGGGGGTGTTGGTGATGGTCGTGCTGCTGAGCGCGTGCGGTGGCGGTGAGGACTCTACACCGGAACTGGCTTCTCCTCCGACACGCACCCCGGCTCCACCGACCGAAACACCCGCGCCTGAGGATGCGTTAGGGCAGTTGGAGGTTGTGTCGCTGCGCGCATCAATGCTAGAGTTTTTTGAAGGAACGGCGGATGTAGGGGCGCTGGAATACTCGATTGTGTTTGACCGGATCGTGCCGGTGCAGCATCCAGAGTGCGCGAACAGCGGATTTTATCCTGGTTTCCAGCTTGTCTCGCTGCTGGACGGCTATGGATTAGAGATGGTGAGCGTGGACCTGGACGCGTGGTACACGGTGGTCGAGGCGTTCGATGATGCTGTGTTTGAGGCCGGGCTACGTGAGGTGTTAGAGCGCACAGTAGAGGCGGTCCCGATGACGCAGCCGGTGCGCTTTTGTGTGATGCCTGTGCCGCCCAGACAGAACCGGGAGGGCGAGATTTTTGATATTTTTGTAGCGGACTCAATCGACCGGGGGGTGATCATCGTCGCGTGCAGCAATGCCGCATACTGTGTGGAGACGATGGGCGGTCAGGTCGTGTATGAATACCATTACAATTACCAGTTGATGAATGCTGAGTATGATATTGCCGCGATGCCGTTGATGGATATGGCGATCTTTCTGGCGCGGGCGGATGACCTGGCGCTGACGCTGTATCCTGACACACAATTTCCCTGGCACATCGAGCTTGATCCCGCCGAGGAACTTGATATTTGGGACCAGATGCAGCAGTATGCGGCGACGACCTACGCCGATTATCCCGACAACTACAAGATCGACCGTCTGCTGTATGGGCAAGGGACGGGCATGTATGTAGATTGGGGCGGGATGGACGTGGCGCGGCAGGTGATCGCGGCATTTCATGCGCAGAATCCCGGCGTGACCTATGCTGCGCTGGCAAATATGGCGTCTCAAGACGTAGTGCAGGATAGCGGATACGTGCCGGAGTAGCGGTGCAATAGCGGCGCAACTCTCCAACGCGCATCCGCATGATGAGCATACCCAGGGACGGTGCTACGCCGAGTAAGATCAGCACCGACCCTGAAGCGTGTGTGTGATCACCGTTGCTCACATACAACTGAGGAGGAGTAGATGAGGCTTGTCGTCCGGCTGGCGCTGGTGGCGCTGGTCCTGTTGCTGATCCCCGCGTGTCAGACAGGAGAGGAGATCGTCGATCCCGCGCTGAACGCCGTCCCCACCCGTACCCTTTACCACGTTGCTGATTGCGCGCAAAACGTGTATACCTGTGCTGTGGTCGTGTGCGATTTGCCACAGCACAGAAAATGAGGGCAGCGATTATGAAGCGATGGACGGTGTGGGTGGTATTTCCGGTGCTGGTGGTGGCGCTGGCGGGTATGAGCGTGTGGGGCGCGGCGATGCCCCGTGCGGCGGCGCAAGATGCGGGCACGGCGGAGTGGACCATCTCGCGGATGGATTTCACCAGCGTGTATCCGCGCGGCTTCCAGTTTGTGTTGGATGCGGAGAGCAGCGGCGGGCCGATTGTCAGTGCGCGTGTGGTGTGGCAGCATCGTCCCACGAATCGTGCAAATGAGCCAGTGCGGGTACGGCGTGCCACTGGGGAGATTGATATGGAGTCGATGATCATCACGGCGACGTGGGAACCATCCGGCGCGACGAATGTGCCGCCCTGGGTGGCGGTGTATTATGCGTGGGAACTGCGCGACGAAGCCGGGAATGAATACGTCACCGAGCGTCAGATGGCCGAATATGCTGATGCATCGCGCGTGTGGACGCGATTGGAAACGGACGACGCGATCATCTTCTCTGAGGGTATGGTCGCCGGCGCAGGAGAACTGGTCGCGGAGGCGCTGGCGGCAACCCGTCAGAAGTATCTCGATGGGTGGGGCGGGACGCTGCCATATAAGCCGCGTATTATCCTGTTTCATGACTTTGACACGTTCAACGAGTGGCGTATCAATGCTATCGACACATCCGGTCTGGGTTATGTCTCGGTAGGCGTGACGAGCGATGCCTGGGGCGGCACGGCACAGGTGCTTTACCGCTCGTTGGAAGAACTGGCGTATGAGACGGTGCTGCACGAGGTGGAGCATATGCACCAGTATGAGTATTTGTATCCGGGGCGCACGAAGTATACGCCGGGCTGGTTCATCGAAGGGGACGCGCGCTTCTATGAGGACGGTCCCAACACTTACGATGTGGAACTCGTGCGCAATCTGGCAGTGAGTGGCGCACTGCCCACGCTGCTGCAAGGTACAGGACCGAGTATCGATGGCGAAGACTCGCTGCGCGGGTACGCGATGGGGTTTATGTTTTGGCGGTTCCTGATTGAGCGTTGGGGGATGGATGTCCACGCGGTGATCATGGGCTTGCTGAACGAGAACCTGGCGCTGAATGAGGCGCTAGAGATCGCCACCGGGCTGGACGCTTTGACGCTCGAAACGGAGTGGCGCATCTGGTTGGGCGCGTCGCAGCCTGTCCCGCCGACGTTGGTCGCCACACCGACATATCTGCCGTTCCCGCCGTCGCCGACGCCGTTCGGTCAGTAAGGGGTATAAAACGGCCCCTATCCCCCCGGCCCCCTTACTCCATCTCGGTGTACAGACCGGGGAGATAGGGGGAGAAACCCACGCGTTTTATCATCTCGACCGTGCATAATACGGCGCGATCAATTCATCCATCACGCGCGACGAGTGCGGATCGTTCCGCTTGCTGCAAGGCGGGGCCGCTCTTGACTTCGCACACGTTGCCCACGCCGATGATGCCCCAGCGTACCGTATCCATGATCGCTCCTCTGAAAATAGACATTTGTGGTCGCGCAAAGCGCTGAGGATTGAAACCCTCAGCTACATACAATCAAAGGACGCTCAAGCGCCCTGGCGCGCGGCGAACGAGGGCCGTTTCACGGTCCGGCTTGTATGTAGCCGGCGCAGTGTTTTCTGCGCGTCCATTGTGGGCCGGGCGAACGTCGCCCTCGCACATTTTCATCTCTTTGATGTGTTGCCGCCAGCGGCGACATGGGGAACTCCTTTGTGGAATCGCGGTGGTGGTGTGTAGTGTCCATCCACATATAGCAGCGAATCAGGGCCGGGCGGGAGGTCAGTTTTTTCCGCCGGAACCATCGCCTTCGCCCCCTTGATCGGGATTGCCGCCGTCACCAGTGGTGCTGCCACTTTGCCCGCCGCCTGGGGTGGGTGTGCCGCCGTGACCGCTGCCGCTGCCGCTGCCGCTGCCGGGGCCGCGTGGCGTGCGTGTGTGCGTCAGCGTGCCAGTGGGCGTGGGGCTAGGGGTAGCGGTAGGCGTCGCTGTGGACGTCGCTGTGGACGTCGCTGTGGGCGTTGCAGTAGGTGTGGCCGAAGGGGTGACAGTTGGTGTGCTGGTCGCTGTGGCAGTCGGCGTTGTGGTGGGCGTTGTCGTCACGGTCGGTGACGCGGTGGCAGTCGGCGTGATGGGATTGGGCGGGAGCGCCGGAGCCAGCGTTTCGATGCGCTGTTGACGTTGTGTGACGTGTACAGCTTCCGTTTCCAGGCGCGCGAGATCGGCAGGTGCAGCACGGCGCGCCGCCTGATCCAGCAGGAATGTTTCGCGGGCTGCCAGGGTACGGAGCCGCACATCGACGGTGTGCCAATTACCATGTCCGGCGACGAGCAGGTTGAGCGCGCGATCCAGTTCATCCCCGGCTTCGGTGAGTGCGTCGGGATACAC
>CBEVZO010000250.1:0-5935 GCA_965554365.1 uncultured Anaerolineae bacterium | reverse complement strand
GTTGGTGATGGATGGTCTGGGTGGGTTGCCGCGTGAGCAGGGCGGCCCGACGGAACTCGAAGCCGCGCACACGCCCAACCTTGACAAACTGGCGCGCGAGGGCAGTAGCGGTCTTAGCATCCCCGTAGCGCGTGGTGTGGCTCCGGGTAGTGGTCCCGCGCACCTGGCGTTGTTTGGCTATGATCCGCTGACCTACGAAATTGGGCGCGGTGTGCTGGAAGCGACCGGCATCGGTTTGGAAGTGAAACCTGGCGATGTGGCGATCCGGGGCAATTTCTGCACCATTGATGATGCTGGCAACATCATGGATCGTCGTGCAGGCCGCATCCCCACTGAAGAAGGCGCGAAACGCGTGGAACGGCTGCGCGAAATCGAACTGCCTGGTGTGCAGATCGACGTGCAGATTGCCAAAGAGTACCGCTTTGCGGTGGTACTGCGCGGCGCGGGTTTGAGTGGTGATATTGACGACACCGATCCGCAGAAGACGGGTGTGCCGCCGCTGGCAGTTAACCCACGCAGCCCCGAAGCGGAAAAGACCGCACAGTTGGTGACGCAGTGGCTTGAGGCCGCGCGCGCCAAACTTAAGGGTCAGGAACCGGCGAATTACTGCACGCTGCGCGGGTTCGCCAGCGAGCCGGGTCTGCCCAAGTACAGCGAGGTGTACAAGCTCAAGGCGGCGTGTGTGGCCGTTTACCCGATGTACAAGGGCGTGTCGCAGTTGGTAGGCATGGATATCATCGACTCAACGGCGCATGACACCACGCAGGATGAGTTCGACCGTGTGGCGGCGATCTGGGCGGATTACGACTTCGTGTTCTGCCACATCAAGTACACGGACAGCCGGGGCGAAGACGGTGATTTCGACGCCAAGGTGAAGGTGATCGAGGAAGTGGATGCGGCTCTGCCGACGCTGATGGGCATGAACCCGGACGTGGTGGTCGTGACCGGCGATCACTCCACGCCCGCGACGTACAAGGCGCACTCGTGGCATCCGGTTCCCACGTTGTTGTGGGCTCCTGGTACGCACATGACCGACCGCGCCGAGGCGTTTGGCGAGCGTGAGTGTATGACGGGGGCGTTGGGTCAGTTCCCGGCGGCTGATATCATGCCGCTGGCGCTGGCGCACGCGAGGCGTATCGGGAAGTTCGGCGCTTAGTCTGCCGCAATATCAGGTTGTGAATGCTCAACGGGGTCCACTGTGGCCCCGTTTTGTGTTGTGGGGCGGTGTGCGTACCGCCACGCCCCCCACACCAAACTGCCCGCGCCGAGCATTGTTAGCACGCCGATGGTGATCGCGGCGTCGAACCAGAACTGTTCGGGGTAGAGGCGGATCAGCGTGTCGTGGTTATAAAAGCGCCATGTGCCGTCCGCGAAAAACACCTCGTGAAAGCCGTCAAAGAACATATCCCACGCGGCGAGGGTGAGCATCACCAGCGTGATGATCAATCCGAAGGTGAAAACACCCCCACCAGAAAGCGCCAGCCGCAGATCGTGTCGTGTCTCACGCCGCCAACTGAGCGCGGTCACGGCAGCCAGCAACAGCGCACTCAGCGCAAGCTGCACGCGGAACGCTACCCGCGTGACGACCTTCACATCTTCCATATGCTCCAGTTCTTTTTCGCGGAACAGTGGTGCGCCGTCGAGTTCCAGATCGCCCAGATAGCCAATGCCTGCGTCGTTGACCATGTACCGCACGCCGTAGGGACCGTATTCCAGGCGTTCCTCGCGTGTGAAGCCATACGGATCATCCGGGAAGCCGGGGCGATGGTACTCGATCCATAAGAACACTTCGGTTGATACAATTCGCACGCTGGTCAGCACCAGGAACGCGGGCATGATCAGGATGATCAGCCAGCGCAGCGCGGTGACGATCCTGGGCGTCAAGGTTGCTTGCGACGGTTTAGGGGAGGTATTGGTCATGTTGGGGGACTCATTCATTGTAAGTCGCTCACGCCGCCGTTGAGCAGGAACTCGATCACCATCGCATCGACCAGCATCTCAACGGGCGCGTGATCGTCGGTCAGACGCAAATCTGAGGCGACGGTGGGCACAACCGACTGGTTCGCATCTTCGAGTGCTGTGCGTAAGATCGGGTGAACGTCTGCGGGTAGTGCCGCGAGATTCGCCGCTAGATTTTCGGGGCGTGTGAGTTGGCGTGTGGCGACGAGAATGGTGTTGTACGAATTGGGCACATCCATGCTGTGTACAGTGGGGAACATGTCGTAGAGTGTGCGCGTCATGGCCTCGACCAGCCGCCGGTCGGTGTCCGTGCGCCCCACGTTGATGATCAGCACGCCGTCCTCGGTCAGATGGTCGCGCACCTCCTGAAAAAACTCGACGGTGGTCAGGTGCCAGGGCACGTAAGGCACACGGTACGCATCAATGCCGATCATGGTGTAGTCACGATCAAGCTGGTTGAGCGCGAACCGTCCATCCTCCACAATGGTATGCAGATTGGGCATGGTCATGCCCATGTATTGCTTGCCTGCATCGATAATCACCGGATCGATCTCGATACCATCCATCGGCAGACCGGGATAGACCGCGTCGTGCTGGCGGGCGATGGTTCCGGCGGCCAGTCCAATGATCGCGATGCGTTCTATGCGCTCTGGTGTATATGGCGCGGCGTTGAAGTACGGCCCAGTGAGGAAGAAGCCCCAGGTCCGTTCGTAATACAGTTCATCCGGATGCCACTGCGAATGAATGCCCTGGCCCTCGTTCAGCAGCAGGTAGCGATAGCCGTCTTCGTCTTCAACGACTTGCACGAGGTTGTAGGGCGATTCGGCTTCGAATAACAGACTCATGCCTGAAGGCGGCGGGCGCAGCGGTCCGCGCAGCGCGAGAATTGCCAGGATCAGCAGCAGCACAGGCATCCACAGTAGTTTGATCGCGGCGCGGCGATCTTGTAGCGCCAATCCGGTCAGACCGACTGCCATCAGCACCCCCGCGAAAATCAGGAATGTGCGCGCTGTGCCAACCTGCGGAATCAGGAACAGCACGGGCGTGAAATTGCCGATAATGCTGCCGAGGGTCGAGATCGCGTACATTTGTCCGGTGGTGCGCCCGGCGTCGTCAATGTTTGCCAGCGCCAACCGGATCGAAAAGGGGGAGATGAAACCGAGCAGTGTGATCGGCAGCGCGAACAAGACCAGCACACTCGCGAATGATCCGATTGTCACGGCGGCGTCAAAATCTTGCACGGCACTGGCGGCAGTTTTCAGAATGGGTTGCGCGGCTAATGGCACGAGTCCGCTGAAAAACGCGGCCCACACGATGATGCGGTAAAACGTAGTGTAATGCGGATAACGGTCCGCGACCCGACCCCCGATGAAGTAGCCTGCTGTCAGATAGACCAGAATCAGGCCGATGATGTTGGCCCAGACGATATTGCTTGTGCCGAAAATACTACCTAGTAGACGCGACGCCGAGAGTTCGACGGCCAGTGTGGTCATGCCGCCGGTAAATACGGCGAGATATAAAAAGTGCTGCTGTACTTTGGAGCTAGGGGCGGGATATGAAACTTCAGACACAGAAAAACCTCTTTAGTGGGATTATCCGATGGCGTTTTGCTTCATGCCGGGTTGATAACTCAAAGCGGCGGTCAAATCGTCATCCTGGCGGATGGGGTAGACCAGCGCACCAGCGGCTTCGACCATCGCGCGGAAATTGGTGTGATTCTCTGCCGGTGCGCCGAAACTCTGCGGATCGATTAACACGGCGATCACGCGAATACCGCGTCGCGCGAGAGTGTGTGCTTCGGCGGCCCACCCCGGATCATGCGAGGCGCTGACGATGATCGCGGTCGTGCCACGCCCCAAATACCCGGCTTCCAGCGCGAGCATTTGCCGCAGTGTGAATTGTGTCTCGCTGCGTGCAACCGCGAGTATCTCGAGGATACGCGTCAGTTGACGCGGCCCGCGATCCGGCTGCACGATCTCGCGATAGGGCGCATAGGTGACAAAGCCTAGCGCGCGGCCCTTCGTGACAAAATGCTGCACCAAAGATGCTGCTGCGGTGATTGCGTATTCCTCGGTGGAGGGGGGCAGATTGGGCGGCATAGCGTAGAACTGTCCGTCTGCTTTGGCCTGCGGGCGTTCGACCAGCGACCCGGCTGAGAGATCGAGAAATACCCATACGTCCGCCAGCGGGTCGAGTTCGAATTCCTTGACCAGCAGACGCTCGCGCCGTGCCGTGCTGCGCCAGTGGATGCGGTTGAAACTGTCGCCGGGTTGATACTCGCGCACGCCCGACGCGTTGGTGGTGACGAAGTGCGCGCGCCGCCGCACGGCCTCGCCGCCGGAAAGCGTACCTATCGGCGTGGCGAAACGGTGAATCGGCACGGTGGGCGGATAGACGATGATCGGCGTGGTAGCTTCGATCTTGCGCGGGAACTGGAACAGTCCAAATGGATCGCCGCTGAGAATGGTCATCGGACCAAGTGTGAACTGGCCCCGCCGCGTGCAGATGGTGTTGGTGTCCCATCCATATTTGCGGCGCGGCATGAGCGTAGGGACGACATGGCTCGCGTTGTGATTCGGCAGCGTGGAATGGTCGCGCACTTCGATCCACAGCTTGGGCAGAAAGCTCGCGTTGCGGACGGAGAATACTTCGTTGAGCGCGTGCCCGACCTGCGCGCGGCGTGCGTGCGTGAAGCGTCCGATTGACATCCAGTTCACCGAGGTCCATGACCAGATGAACGCGCCGATCAGAATTGCGCCCAGCGCATACGCCAGGCTAAACAAAAATGTCCTGCCGCTGAACAGCCCGCCGAGTAGACTGGCGATCAGCAGGATGTAAAACGTGTTGCGCCGGTTAGACATGATCTGCCGTTGATCTGTGTGTTAGTAGCGAGACCCGACTGTTGTGCCGGGGATCGGGACGACGTTCAGAATGTTCTGTACAATGGCACTGGCTGAGATATCTTTGATGCGCGCATTGGGGCCTATAATAATGCGGTGTGCGAGTACCGGCTCGGCCAGGGCTTTGACATCGTCGGGAATCACGTAGTCGCGCCGGTCGGTGACGGCGGCGCGCGCCTGTGCCACACGGTACAGTGCCAATGCGCCGCGCGGACTTGCGCCCAAGTATACGTCCGGGTGCTGCCGCGAGGTGGTGACGAGATTCACGATGTATTGCTTGATATCCTGGTTTAAGAAGACATTCCGCACCGCTGCCTGCGCCGCGAGCAGTTCGTCTACCTGCACCACCTGCGTCAATCCGATGAGTGGATGCTGGTATTGCTGCGAATCCAGCATGGCGATTTCTTCGGCTGGCGAGGGATATCCCAAACGGAGACGCAGCATAAAGCGATCCAGTTGGGCTTCTGGCAGCGGGAATGTGCCCTCATACTCAATCGGGTTCTGTGTGGCGATGACCAGGAAAGGGTCTTCCAGTGCATACGTGCTGCCGTCTACCGTGACCTGTCGTTCTTCCATTGCTTCGAGTAGGGCAGCTTGTGTCTTGGGCGTGGCGCGGTTGATCTCGTCGGTGAGTACGATCTGCGACATGATCGGCCCTGGTCGGAACTCAAACTCGCGTGTTTGCTGGTTGAAGACCGATACCCCGGTGACATCCGAGGGCAGCATATCTGGCGTGAACTGGATGCGGCTGAATGATGCACCAATCGAACGCGCCAGCGCGCGCGCCAGCATCGTTTTTCCCACGCCGGGCACATCTTCGATCAAGAGATGTCCCTGACACATCAGTCCCAGCACAGCCAGGCGAATCTCATTGCGTTTGCCGATGATCACCTGGGCTACATTGTCGATGATGCGTTCGGCAACGGTCTGGACAATAGTCATCAGGAATTACCTTCGCTCGTATAGGGTGTTGCAGCGTTGAACCTTTGAGATTATAGCGCAGGCCAGTGATACGTGGAAAGAGGCGGTTCGCCTACGGCTGTGGGGCGGCTGTGCTACTGTCGGATTTACGCCTG
>CBEVZO010000249.1:0-5964 GCA_965554365.1 uncultured Anaerolineae bacterium | reverse complement strand
TCACATTCAGGCTGCGGAATCCGCCGCCCACTGGAGTCGTCAGCGGCCCCTTGATGCCCACCAGAAATTCGCGCAGCACCTCGAAGGTTTCTTCTGGCATATAATCGCCGTCATAGATACCTGCCGCTTTCTCGCCCGCATAAATTTCCATCCAGGCGATCTTGCGCTGGCCGCCATACGCTTTTTCGACCGCCGCATCCCAGATGCGACGCGATGCGGTCATAATATCATAGCCAATGCCATCGCCTTCAATAAACGCGATGATGGGATTATCCGGGACACAGTGCGTGTACTCCAGACACGTAACCTTCTCCCCATCCGCCGGAACTACAATGTGTTTATACACCATAGTTACTCATGCTCCTTGTTAATGTTATCCCCACGCGCCAGACAACCACATCCAGCACGCGCAGATTACTTCCACTTGATCGTGCAACCCACTGCATCAGTGGTCGCGATGCCGATGTCGTTACCCGCTAGTACCGCCTCAATCGCCTGACGCAGATACGGCTGCTGTACGGCGCTGGCAGCTTGATAGTGATCGTCAATTGCGCCGCGATAGCGCAGCACCCCGTCACCATCCAGCAAAAAGACTTCCGGTGTGCGCGTCGCGCCGTAGGCCCGCGCGATCTCCTGGCTTTTATCGTGCAGGTAAAGGAAGTTGAACCCTTCAGCTTCCGCACGCTGCTGCATCGCCGCAAAACTGTCGTCAGGATACTTCACCGCGTCGTTGGCATTGATCGCCACCACTTGGACGCCCTGCGCACTGAACTCGCGCTGGATCGCAATCATGCGATCTTCCCACGCCTGCACATACGGGCAATGGTTGCAGCTAAAGATCACCACTACCACCTGCTGCTGCAACAGATCAGTCAATGCATGCGTTGCACCATCAACCCCTGGCAGCGCGAATGCTGGGCCTTGCTGTCCGAGTTCTAACATAGGTGATTCCTCCTGGACATAGCTTACATATCGCGCGCCGCACTGAGCGCACGCGTGATCATCTCAACGGACGGCAACGGGGAAGGTCGCCCCGCCTCAGTATGGTACAGGCGACACGTCAGGCGCGTGGGGAGTTCGGGCGCACGCGGATCGATGTCTACACCGTTGACTAAGATTGTCGGTGATCCGGGGAAATGCCAGCGTTCGGCATCGGCGTCCGTCAGCACTTCGATGCGCTCAACCACGACCTCAAGCTAAAGTTCCGCCAACACCTGTTGCAACCGTTGCCAGGCGTCGGGATGGGACGGGCAATCTTCCCAAAAAAGAAATTGGATTTGCATGGGGTTTCATCCTCATTTTATGTTCAATGATGTTAGATGCAACTCGCCCGAAAAAGGTTCAACGAAACATGACTTTTCTCCCCAACCAACACAGGTTATACTGAGAAACGGGCGGGACTATAACAGCTATCAATATCAACTCAGCATCGCGACAAAACACTCTCGCAATCGTCTAGGCGGCTGCTTATTTGACACACGGTATTGATCCGTGCAGGCGTACGCGTCATACGCAATCAGCCATCAGACTCAGGCAGGATGAAATTACGAAAATAGTATTTCCTTAAAAAGCGCACTTCGCGTAAGATAACTGTCAATTAACCGCTATACGTCAGCTACCGCCACGACTAACGTCGTGCGGCTTGAATGAGCCGAGAGCTGACCAGCCTCAGCCAGGGCCTACGGGCTAGCGGGCTACGTTACGGGCGAATTCATAGGCACTCCGGGATGCTTCCCCAGTCCCGGACCCTGCGGCAAGTGGTTAAACAGGCGTATGCGGTAGAGGCCAGTGCTGCTTGCATAAACCGCCCAGTAACATTGGCGAGGGGAACATGATCCCGGCAACGGGAAACGTGCAGGAAACTGCACCAGGTTGCGAGCCGGTGGCCTGGCTTTCACAAGCGAAACACCGGCTCCCTTTAGCTGGCTGGCGCTTTCCTCTACGGCGGTTGAAACCGCGTAGCTTCCAGCGTCCAATTTCTGTGATTTGTGCTGATTCTTTTCAGCACCAGGGTATAATCATGTTCGCTCCAACGCTGCAAGGCGCATACGATGCCATCCCGGATGCGGTATTCATTATCGATCCGGCCAACTTACGAATACTATACGCTAATACCAGCGCGCAGCACCTCACTGGGCTATCGCCAGCGGTGATACAACAAAAAACGCTGCTGGACCTACAGCCTGTAGCAGTCCACACAGCGGTGCAAACTCAACTTGCCGATCTGGCTCCCGATGCGGCAGTGATCTATGACGCGCCCCTGGCGATTAGCCCCCACACGCCCCCCCCGATCATCGAAATGCGTGTGCAACACATCACGCTGGACCAACAACCCTATCTCATCGGCATCGCACACGACATTACCGACCGTCATGCAGCAGATCGCACCCTGCGTGAAAGCGAAATCCTGTACAGATCGTTGGTCGAGGCTAGCTTTGATCTGATGTTCCGCATCACCCGTGACGGAATATACCGCGCATATAACGTGCCTGCCTCGTCAGGGTTACCTAATCCACGCCCAGAAGACATCATCGGCAAACACGTTGCGGATGTCGTGCCCGATACAATCACTGAAGCCGTGATGCCAGCCATTCAACGCGTGGTAGAAACTGGCGAGGTGCAAACTGTCGAATACCAGATCGAAGAACTGGATGGACTGCGCTATTATGAAGCACGCTTTGTGCCCAGTCTGTCAGATGAAATTGTCGCCGTCGTACATGACATCACCCGTCAGAAGCACGAAGCCGAAATCCTCAAGCAAAGCGAAACCACAGCACGAGCGTTGTTGAACGCATCGTCCGATGTCGCAATTCTACTAGATCGCAACTGGAAAATTCTCGCGATCAACGAAACCGGCGCCCGGCGTTTCCAGCGGGACGTGCCAGACATAATAGATTGTCCTCTGGTAACGTTTTTCCCCGCAGACATCGTGCAAGATCGTGAGAAATACGCAGCGCAAGTCATGCATGCTAAACAACCTGTCAGCTTTGAAGATGTGTCCGCAGGGCGGCATCTTTTGACACGCATGTACCCCGTACTGGATGAACAGGGTGAAGTCGTACAGATCGCGATCTTCACTCGCGATGTGACCGCCCAAAAACTAGACCATGCCACACTATTACAACAAAGTGCCCTGCTCCAATGTACCGCCGAAGCCACCGCACACTTGCTTGAACCCGGCGTGCTTACAAAAGCGATTGAACAGGTCCTCGGCATTTTGGGCCAAACACTGAATGCACATCGCGTTTATATCTTTCAACACCACCCACACCCTGATCACACTGCCGAACCTGCGGCTTCAATATGCTATGAATGGCTGACCGAAGGCGCAACCACCGCCCGGATCAGCCCATATGTGATCAATCATAAAATCAGGGAAGGGATGCAGCGTTGGTTAGATGTACTCAGCCAGGGTGGGATTATCAGTGGTCTGGTACGCGATTTCCCAGCATCAGAGCAAGCCGTCCTCGCACCACTACAGACACCATCGATGTTAGCTGTGCCTATCTTTGTGGATCACAAATTCTGGGGTTTGCTCGGCTGCGATGATCGCACCGAACGCACATGGATACCCGAAGAAGCTAATACGTTGCAAACGCTGGCGTCCAGTATCGGGAGTGCCATCAAACGCCAACGGATCGAAGATTCGCTGCGTCAGGAGCGTGAATTCGCTGATATACTGCGTGAAGTGGGCAATGTATTGGCGCAACTCCAACGCCCCGAAGACATTTTGCGGAAACTCTTGGCACTCATTAGGCCAATCATCCCCTACAATACAGCCAGCGCCTGGCTGTTAGCCGGAAAGCACACAGCACGCGTCGTGGTGTCCGTTGATCATGAACAATACGGGTTATCGACGCACGATGTCATGCGTATGACATTCGAAATCGACCAAACACCTTTCTTCCGTACTATGCTGCACACACAACAACCTTATGTATTCCCCAATGTGCGCACAGACCCTGCGTGGATCAAGCGCCCTGAAAACCCCTGGATCGGATCATCACTAGGTGCGCCTATCGTATTGCAAGGCCAGGTATGTGGCTTTTTCACATTGGACTCAGCCCAGGCAGGATTCTATGACCAACGCCACGTTGATTTAATCGAACCTTTCGCGGTGCAGGCCGCCATTGCCCTGGAAAATGCGTGGTATCTCGAAGACATCCAGTATCTGGAACAGATTCAGTCCCAGATGATCAATATGGCGTCGCACGATCTGCGCAGTCCACTCGCCCGGATTCAAATCTATGCGCAACGACTAGATGATCAACTCGCGCCGACCCTGACGCCCAAACAGCAACAGGCGCTTGACCATGTGATTTCCGCCACGCACGATATGGAATATATCATCACTACCATTCTGTCACAGGAGCGTATCACAGCCCAACACCGCAGCGCCCAACCCATCTTCTGGTGCGAAATCATTAAACAAGCAGTCGCAGCCGCACAGAACGAACTGAAGATTCACAACCATACACTGGAAGTAGACTGCCCGCCTGATCTACCCGTGATCCGAGGTAATCCGATCAAACTAGAACGCGCCATATATAACTTGATACAGAACGCGATCAAATACACACCATCACCCGGCGAGATCAAAGTACGTGCGTATATCAAACCCTACGGGCCACGCTCCACCATCGCAGTCGAAGTGCGCGACAACGGCATCGGTATCCCCCTCGATCAGCAAGAGCGCTTGTTCCAACGTGGCTTCCGCGCCCACCAACCCGGCACTGAGCATATCCAGGGCACGGGCGTTGGACTATCCACAGTCAAGACGACCGTTGAAGAACACAGCGGCAACATCTATTTTGACAGCACGCCAGATGAAGGCAGCATGTTCGGCTTCTGGATTCCGCTGCGTGATGATCGCCCCTCCAGTTAGGGCGATGCTTCACCCGTATCATCTGGGTGATCTTCATCCAGCAATGCATCCATCGTGTCGAAAGCATGGCGCAGGTGCGGAATCACAATCGAGCCACCCACAATCAACGCCACGTTAAATACCTCGATCAGTTCTGCTTCTGTCACGCCCAACTCGATACACTGCATAATGTGATAGTCGATACAGTCGTTGCAGCGCAGCACCATTGAGGCGACTAGCCCCAACAGCTCTTTGGTTTTGGCATCCAGCGCGCCGTCACGATACGCCGCGTCATCGAGATTGAAGAAGCGTTTCAAGCCCAGATGTTCAGCATCCAAAATGCGCGCATTTTGGCGTTGTCGTTCAGCACGAAACCGCGCGAGACGGGCGCGAATTGCGTCATCCATAAGGGTCTAGCCTCCTGCTACATAGGGAAAAATCGCCACGCGATCCCCATCCCGCAACACGATATCAAATTCGGCGTGGGTCTGATTCACGGCAAAATGCCACGACGACTGATGTCCTGCCAATGCCGGGTAACGCCCTAACAACATCTGCACCAACGCCGCTAAATCTGCGTCGTCGGGCACATCCAGCGTACACTGCTTGTCCCCGGTAGTGTCGCGCAGACTGGCGAAAAATCGTACAGTGATCTGCATTCCTTCATGCTCCTGTGAGGCTACGATGAGTGGTCCTGCGGTGAGTGAGCCTGTGGCGACTGCTCCCCACGCGTGACTGCCGCTTTGAGTTGGCCGCACCCCGCCTGAATATCAATCCCACGCCGCACGCGCACCGTGCTGCCCACGTGATACGTCTCCAACGTCGCACGGAACACCTCCACACGCGCCGGGTCAGATGGTTGCCCCGTGTATCCGGCAGTGGGATTCAGCGAAATCAAGTTCACATGACACTTTAAGCCCCGCAGCAGTTGCCCCAGGCGCTCCGCCTGTTCAACCGTGTCATTTTCCCCGGCAATGAGCGCCCACTCAAACGAGACCCGCCGCCCGGTCTGCGCCACATAGTAATGTGCTGCGTCCATCAAATCCGCTAGCGGCCAACGTTTATTGACCGGCAGCAGAGCGCTACGTTCTTCATCGCTC
>CBEVZO010000248.1:0-5968 GCA_965554365.1 uncultured Anaerolineae bacterium | reverse complement strand
CATGCTCAAACCCATGAACTGCCCGCATCACATCCACATCTTTAAGGACGATATGCATTCGTACCGCGATCTGCCGGTGCGCCTGGCGGAGTTCGGCACAGTGTACCGCTACGAGAAATCCGGCGAGTTGCACGGGCTGACGCGTGTACGCGGCTTCACCCAGGACGAAGCGCACATCTTCTGCACGCCGGAGCAGCTTGAGGATGAGTTCATCGCGGTGATCGAACTGGTCGAGTTCATCTTCAACAGCCTGGGCCTGACGGACTACCGCGCGCGCGTGGGCATCCGCGACCCAGAGAGCGACAAGTATGTGGGTAACGATGAAAACTGGGAGCGCGCCGCCAAAGCGATCATCGCCGCCACCGAGAAGAAGGGTGTCAACTTCACGGTGGAGGAGGGCGAAGCGGCCTTCTACGGTCCGAAGCTGGACTTCATCGTCCGTGATGCGCTCAAGCGTGAGTGGCAGATCAGCACGATCCAGGTGGACTACAACCTGCCGGAGCGTTTCGAGCTGGAATACGTGGGCGACGACAACGACCGCCACCAGCCGATCATGATCCACCGCGCGCTGTACGGCAGCCTGGAACGCTTTGTCGCCGTGCTGATCGAGCATTTCGCGGGCGCGTTCCCGGCATGGCTGCACCCGGTGCAGGCGATGCTGATCCCGATTGCGGATCGCCATATCGAGTACATGCAGGAAGTCGCGGCGAAGCTGGAAGCGCAGGGGATGCGCGTCGAAGTCGATACGTCGAACAACCGCATGGGCAACAAGATTCGCACGGCGACCGCGCAAAAAATCCCCTGGATGCTGATCGCGGGCGACCGTGATGTCGAGTCCGGGGCGGTGAGCGTCCGTCTGCGCGATGGCGAAGACCTCGGCGCGATGCCGGTAGACGATTTCGTCACGCTGGCGGTGGAGATTATCGAGAGCAAAGCGATCACGTTGCAGTAGGCACAGAATTCCCCTGGGGGTACTGCTCTGCCGCACCCTGGGCGCAGTAGAACAGCGCCCCTACATCGCATACGCCCACAAAAAACAAAGCCCCGACGTGCCAAGATCGCCGGGGCTTTCACATGGGGGGGGTACTCCGAGAAGCACGCGCGTGTTGGGACGCGCGGAAACTGGCAGGTTACGTCGCCGGGACGTGGCGGGCATAGTCCAACGCCTCATCCAATGCGCCGAAGACCGGCGTCTGCGTTGCGCCGTATTGATCTTGCTGCATACTCTCCGACGCGATCTGGACCATCTCGTAATCGCCGACCAGCACGCCATGAATGTGCGGATCGGTCATCGACCCGGCGACCTGTACCGTCGCGGTCTGGATGCCGAGTATGAACTGGCTCCACGTCATCTCCGCGCGTGAGAGATCGTCAATGCGTACAAACTGGCCTGGATGGCGCTTGATGATTTCCACGATCTGCTGTTGGGCCGCGCCGATATCGGCAGTTGGATCGAAGGGGGCGGCGTAGGTCACGACAATGATGTTCTCGCCGGATAATTTCTCGACACTTTTTAACATGCTGGTTTCTCCGTGTGCTGTGCTGGTATCGATGACGATTAGCTGCACTATACCTCCGCGCGGATGCGGGTGTCTGTTGGCGCGGCAACAGAGCGCGTTGAATAGTCCTGCATAGCCTGCACCACACCTCATTCGTTCATATGGCATTACGATCACGTAAAGATTGCGTTTAATCTGCCTCGTGACACCCCAAAAACCATACTTTCGATTTTTCGCATAATTAGCCCTGTGCTATACTGTCGCTATGTCTAGTGTAGAGTTTGGTCCTGACGCCGCACAATGGGCGGCACGTTTGACCCGGTGGGCACAGAAATTGCACGCTGCCCGCTTGCATGGATTCGTGACGGGGCTGCTCGATGTGTGCGAACCGTTGGGGCCGCTGGGTGCGCAATTGTTATGGATTGCGCAGCCGGTTGCGGGCGTGTTTGCGCCGCGCGAGGATATCGGCGCGCTGGCCCGCATTCTCGACGCGCCGGGCGGTGTAGCCTGGATGCGTGAGCAGCTAGACACAGTACATACGGACGGGGCAAGTGGCAGTGCGGAGCATGAAACAGGCGGAGACGCATGATTGAAAACGCCGAATTGACCTTTGTATTTCTGGCGCTGGCCTTTACTGCGACCATAGTGGGGCGGTTCTGGGTGCGGCGCTTTACGGTGCGCTTCCGGGACATTCCCGCGTATAAGGCGCTGCCCTTACTGGCGGCGGACGCAGTCGAGAGTGATTATCCGTTGCATTTTTCACTCGGCAGCAGCACGTTGGGCGATAGCAGTGCTGTGAGCCTCTTAACTTCCGCCGAGATTGTCTACCGGCTCGTGGAGCGCGTGACAATAGGCACGCACACCCCGCTGCTGACACTCAGCGATCCGTTGGCGCTGCCGTTGGCGCAGGACACACTGCGCCGCGCGTATGCGCATCGTCAGAAGTTATCTGACTGGCGCAGCACACTCGCCGTGTGGTTTCCACAAGGCCAGCGTGGATTGGCGTTTGCAGCGGGTGCGGCCAGTCTGAGCGCGGATCGCGGTATGCACACAAATATTTTGCTCGGACGGTTTGGCGCGGAGTTGGCGCTGTTGGGTGAAAGCGCGATGCGCACAGATCAGGGCATAATTATACACAGTGACAAACTCGAAGGGCAGGCGATTGGCTTCGCGCAGGGTGATCAAACGCTCATCGGCGAGGAATTGTACGTCGGCCCGGCGTATCTGGACGGCAATGCGCTGCAACGTGGTGGTATTTTCGCGTTGGAGCTGCTGCGCTGGCTGGTGATCGGCGGCATTATTGTCGAGGCGCTGCTGGCGATCACATGAGTACCGCGACCTGTATGCGGATATTGAGGGTGTTTCTGTAGGGGCAATCCTTGGGTTGCCCAGGGTAGAGCAAGCCCTACCCCTACGAATACAAAATCCGCCTCATAAATCCGCAGGCACACTAACCACAGCGACCTATATGCGCGCATGCGGTGACGTGCTACGATCAACAGGGTGCAATATGCAGTGAATAGTTTTTAATGACCAGTAATCCCTGGCAATAGGTTTTGCGGGCAACTGTAGAGACGAGGGTATCAGGGTGAGACGCCATCGCTTAGTGCATTTTCTGGCAACCGTGACCGTGATCAGCGTGGGCTTGGTGACGCTGCTCGGCCTGGTGTCCGACCAGGGATCGCCGCCCGCCTACATCGCTGACTTTTTCGTGCAGTTGGTCGCGGTAACGGCGGCTATCGCGGTGTTGATCGGTTTGCTCAACCTGATCGGTGTGCATCTGGGACGTTTTGTGCGCGCAGAACGCGGTTGGCCCTATAGCATCGTGACGCTGATCGTCATGATCGCGGTGATCGTGCTGCGCATTCTGGATCGCGCGGACATCTGGAAAGGCGATCTGGAAGGCGAATACATGAGCGTGCGCGTGTTCGAGGCGGTGCAGGTCAGCCTGGAAGCGGCGTTCGCGGGGCTGCTGGTGTTCTTTCTGGTGTATGCGGCCTATCGCCTGATGCGGCGCGAAGTCACGATCTGGAATGCGCTGTTCACGCTCGCCATGATTGTGGTGTTGGTGGGTTGGATTCCGGTTGAAGGATTTAAGCCACTGCGTGATCTGCGCGGCTGGTTTATCGAGTTTCCGGTCAGCGCGGGTGCGCGCGGTATTTTGATCGGCGTGGGTTTAGGGACGCTGATGGTCGGCGTGCGAGTGTTGATCGGTCAAGACCGGTCCGTTCGCGGGTAGCCATGCGGCACACAAGCTAGAAGCGGGGAACACACGTTATGTCAGATGAGTTTGGCATGTTTGATGACGACAGCCTGGTCCCAGATTGGATGCGGGATATGGTCGATGATGAGTCGTCAGACGCGACTGCCGCCCCCTCCCCGGAGCAGCCGTCTCCGTCTGTGTCCTCAACGCCACCCTCGGCCCCTACACCGGCAGGCGCGGGTTCGTCAGCGCGTGCGCCCTGGGAGGCACTGCCCGGCGCTGCGCCACCATCGGCTGCGGCGGAGTCTACTGCTGGTGCGCCCTGGACAACATTTTCCGGTGACGCCCCCGCTACGCCAGCGACTCCTGCTGCGGGCGCGCCCTGGGAAGCGCTGCCTGGTGATGCCCCGCCGAGTCCGCCGCCCGGTATGGATGTGCCAGACCTTCCCTCTCCGGCGGCTCCTGCGCCGACACCACTCTCTGCGGATGATCTCAGCACCGAAGAAACCGACTGGATGAGCGATTTTGGCGCGGCCAGCGCAGACGCTGCTGTGCCCACTGCCGCCGACGATGATATGGCGTGGTTGGAAGACGATCTCCCCGGTGCTGCGGCTCCCGCTGTGGCGGAGCCAGTAGTAGACGCGGTAGATGATCTCGACAGCCTGTTCGGTGACGAGTTCGATGAGTTTGACGATTTTGGCGCGCCCGATACCGACGCGGCGCACGATGCAGAGTTTGACCTCGGCGATTTGGACGACGAGTTTGGTGCGCTGTTCGATGATGCTGCGCCAGCGGATACCGGTGCGCCGGAACCCGCGTCATTGGCCGACACGCTGGACAGCTCCGTTGATGACGCCGAATTCGATGCGCTGTTTGGTGCTGACGACATGCTCACGGGCACGGTGGCGCTAGATGCACCAGAACCGGAGCGCGGATTGGGCACGCCGACCGCTGACGCCGATTTTGACGCGCTGTTTGGCGACGAGACGGCTCCCGCTGAGACTCCCACTGAAACACCTGCGCCCGCTCAGGATGATGTCGATTTTGGCGCGCTGGATGAGGAGTTCGACACGTTGTTTGATGCCGCGTCATCTGGCGATGCCGTTGAGGAAGCCGGCGCCCCTGCTGACACCTCTCCCGCGTCGGTGATCGTGCCGCTGTCGAGTCGCGGTGCGGATACGCCGTCGCCCGCCGCCGATGTGGGCGCACTGTTTGACGACGCTGACGATGATCTCGCAGCGCTGGATGCGGAATTCGATGCGCTGTTCGGCGATGAGGATAACGCTGACGACGCGGCGGCAGAGGAACCTGCCATTGTAGAGGAACCCGTTGCTGCTCCTGTCCCCACGCCCACCGCAGAGATTGAGATCGCCGCTGTGGATGCGGATGATGATTTCGACGCGTTCGACGCGGAGTTCGATACGCTGTTCGGCGATGCTGAGGACGCTGCGGCGGAAGAACCCGCTGCTACTCCTGCCCCCACGCCCACCACAGAGATTGAGGTCGACGCTGTGGACGCGGATGATGATTTCGACGCGTTCGACGCGGAGTTCGATACGCTGTTCGGCGACGCTGATGACGTGTCAGGTGACGATGCGGTAGAAGAAGCCGAAGTTTTGGCCGACGCACCTGCTGCTGTGTCCGTTGACAGCACGGTGGAAATGGACTGGCTGTTAGAGGAAGAGGCCGCAGCTAGCGATCCTGTGCCAGAACCGGATCGCGCCGCCACGTTTGCGGATGCCGCTGCTGATGATGAGGATGACTACGCAGAAGAAGAAGAGGAAGAAGTCCCCGATTGGATAATGGCGGGCTACGCCAGCGACGATGACGACGATGATGACGACGGCGATGAGGATGATGATGATGGGGCTGACGACGACTTCGATTTCTCCTTCGATGACGCGGATGATGGCGACGACGATGAGGATGCCGAGGACGAAGCTGAAGAAGTCCCCGACTGGGTACGCACGGCTGCACCTTTGGTAGACGCGGCGACCGGCGATGCAGATGCCGTGTCGGATGCTGACGATTACGAGGACGAAGAAGAGGAAGAAGCCGTTCCCGATTGGATACAGGCGGCTGCGCCCATCGCGCATGATGACGTGTCATCTGGCGATGACGACGATTTCGACGATTTCGACTTCTCGTTTGATGATGAAGACGATGACGACGCGGACGATGAGGATGACTACGAAGACGAAGAAGTAGAGGCCGAACCTGTGCCTGATTGGGTGCAAGCGGCTGCGCCTTTGGTAGACGAAACAAC